>NZ_CFQZWI010000004.1:0-79682 GCF_986127675.1 Holdemania sp.
AAAAGAAGATGGAGTTTTTGAGGAACACAAGTTTGTCTATCGCATTGATGAGGACGCGGTTTGATGAAATTGATGAACAGAAGATTTACGAAAAAGGGCAGCGGTTAGGGAAGAAGATCGGGGAATGCATTGGCAGGCGACAAGGAGAACACATTGGCAGACAGCAAGGGGAACGCATTGGAGAACGCAAAGGGGAACGTAAAGGGGAAGCAAGACAAAGAATGATGCTTCAACAGATGTTGAGTATTCGGATTCCGATGGATGAAGAAGAAACGGCGCTGCTTCAGCAGTTAAATGGCGATGAGCTTCTGTTATTATCGGAGCGGTATGAAATGATAAAAACGTCGGACGATCTGGCAGAACAGGTTCATCAGATTGTAAATCAGAGAACGAACTCAACCCCACAGCCTAAGCTGACGGTCAAGGTTTAAAACTATCTTCAGAGGTGATTCCAATGATCAGAATGACAGAAGAACAGCGGATGGAGTTTTTGAGAAGTACAAGCTTGGACATCGCATTAATGCGGACCCGGTTTGATGAAATTGACGAACAGAAGATTTATGAAAAAGGGCAGCGGTTAGGGAAGAAGATCGGGGAATGCATTGGAGAGCGCATAGGCAGACAGCAAGGGGAACGCATTGGCGAACGGATCGGTGAACATAAAGGGGAAGCAAGACAAAGAATGATGCTTCAACAGGTGCTGAGTATCAGGATTCCGATGGGTGAAGAAGAAGCTGAACTGCTTCAACAGTTAAATGGCGATGAGCTTCTGTTATTATCGGAGCGGTATGAAATAATAAAAACGCCTGACGATCTGGCAGAACAGGTTCATCAGATTGTAAATCAAAGAACTCACCGTTAACCTGGGTTCAGGTGAATTCCTGTTTTCTGAAGAAAGGTTCTAATTACAGAAAAATGCCAGGATTAAGGAAGAACCCTGGCACAGGAGCGTAAAAATCAAATGTTTGTTTCTTAACTATTTCATGAATTTCCGAACAAGCTTTGCTTTCCAAGGAGAAACAGGCTGATAGCGGATTGGCAGGTCGATGAATGTTGATTTATTGACGATGCTTTTCATATGGGAGAAGGCTGCGAAGCTGGCATAACCATGATAACCGCCCATGCCGCTGTATCCAACGCCGCCGAAAGGCATCGCCGTGGTCGCTAAATGAATGATCGTGTCGTTAAGGCAACCGCCGCCGAAGGAACATTCGCGCAGGAAGCGATCCTGATGTTTATGATTTTCGCTGAACAGATAAGCGGCCAGCGGTTTCTCCCGCTGTTGGATAAAGCGCAGCGCTTCGCTGAAATGCGTATAGGTCAGAATCGGAAGGATCGGGCCGAAGATTTCTTCCTGCATTAAACTTGAATTGGGATCCGGATCGACGACCAATGTCGGCATGAGTTTGTGCTGGTTCCAGAGTCCGCCGTAAACAACCGGCTGATCCGCCAAGAGTTCATTCAGCCGCTGTTCATGTTTCTCATTGATGATTCGCGGATAGTTTTCATTTAATGTCGGATTTGTACCATACTGCCGTGTGATTTCAGAACGCAGCGCTTCGATCAACGGTTCTTTTACACGGGAATCCACTAAAATGTAGTCTGGGGCCACACAGGTTTGTCCGGCGTTGAGCAGCTTGCCGAAAATGATCCGGCGTGCGGCCAGTTCGATATCGGCGGATGCGTCAACCAGACACGGACTCTTTCCGCCTAATTCCAAGGTTACCGGCGTCAGCCAGCGTGATGCCTTTTCCATCACCAGCCGGCCGACCTGGACGCCGCCAGTGAAAAAGATCGTGTCGAAACGTTGTTCTAAGAGCTCGGTATTTTCTGCCCGGCCGCCTTCAATGACCGCAACGTAACATTCGTCATAAATGATGTTCAGCAGCTTGGCAATACAATGGGAGGTTGCCGGTGCATAAGCGGACGGTTTAACGATCGCACAGTTACCGGCGGCCAGTGCGCCGATCAGCGGACTCATCGTCAGCTGAAACGGATAATTCCACGGTGCCATAATCAAAGCCACGCCAAGCGGTTCAGCCATCGTAAAGCTGACAGCTGGAAATTGAGCTAACGGCGTCGGGATACGTTGGAACCCCATCCATTTCTT
Organism: Holdemania sp.; assembly: GCF_986127675.1. Classification (NCBI taxonomy): domain Bacteria; kingdom Bacillati; phylum Bacillota; class Erysipelotrichia; order Erysipelotrichales; family Erysipelotrichaceae; genus Holdemania; species Holdemania sp. Next base: position 2,111 of record NZ_CFQZWI010000004.1, read on the forward strand.
TAAATTTTTTCTTGCGTAATTCAGTTCCTCAAAGACCATGCCGATCTCGGTCATATAAGACTCAAAATTAGATTTTCCCAGATCCTGTTTCAGAGCTTCCATGATTTCCAGTTCATGTTCCTGGATCACGCGTTTCAATAGCGTCAGCGCTTCGAAACGAAACGCATAGCTCAATGTCGCGTGCGTATTAAAATAAGCCCGCTGATTTTCTACACAGGTTTTAATATCCATACATAAATCCTCCTGTTTTCCTTATTGTATCACGAAGCGGGAAATGGCAGGTGAAAGAATGCTGAGATTCGTGAAAGAGATATAGGGAAGCGGATAAGCACCCCTTCTATTCCATCGACAGAATCTTCAGGTCTTCGCCGGCAATCAGATCTGATCGTTTTTGTGAAGAATTATGTTGATGTAGAATTGTTGATGAGTCTGTAATCTGAAAGTATCTTTAAAGCTGAAATTTTCATTCACAACAGAATGAGAAAATCCAATGATAAAATAAAAAGTTAGAATATTTTGTTGCAGGAGCTCAGCACCTACTTCATTTGAATTGACTTCAAGGAAGCCCCTCAATTTCTGATATGAACGGCACAGGATCATTGCTTTCATGGATCAGGATATCAAACTTAGTGGAAAGAATGATAAGCTGAACGGCAATCGGTTTGATCGCGCTGATTGTATCGCGGAGCGTGCTGGTGAATAGTTCAGGGGGGTTGAACGCTTAGCCTTGTATTAGTTTCTCTATTCCCGATTTTCAACGAAGGAAAGAGAAGGTCTTAATCAAGGTCAAAAAGAACGTCTTCGTAATTTTGAACATAATATCGAAGATTCTTACGACCTTTGCGAACGATCGTGTGTCCTTCGGCTTCCAACTTTGCTTTTTGCGCCAGGACGCCACCGGGATATTTCGGGTTCAGTTCCCCTTCTGCTTTAAGCGTCCGCCAATAGGGTGTTTCATCCTCTGATCGCTGGAAGCTGGCCCAGGCGGCAATCGACACGAAAATGCCGGCGGTGATCGGTTCTGTAAAATCAGCGCCGCTGGTTCGGGCGAAGTATTCACGAAGCGTCCCGACAGTGATCACCTTACCCCAGGGCACACGTTTCATCATGCGGTCGTAGTCGATCGGCGGGGCAAAAAACATCCGGTTTCCACCGTATTTCTCAATACTTTTGGGATCGGTGATGATCTGAATTTTTGGCATGTCTTTTTTGTCCTGCAGCATGGCGTTGAAATCTTTTAATTCTTCGTTGGCCATAAAATCACCTCTTGCCTTAAGCATAGCGGCTTTTGTAACTTCCTGCAATGAGACTGTTTTATAAATTTCCAACTATTTCATAACTCAAATTTTCTTTCTCGTTACTGTTTGACGCGCCGCGGGAAAATCCAAATTGCCCGCACAGTTTGGAAAGAAGCAGGATGACAACGGAAAAGATCCGTATTCTTTTCATGCGGGTGAGTCGAGACTGCCGGTCAGCTATGCCTGAGATGGAAGATGGTTGAGTAATACAATTCCTTATGCGACCATGCTGCGCGGATTTCTTTGAACGTTACTGCCGCACGGTGTTCGCTCACTACTCAGGGGAAAGTCAGACTGGGGATGACGTTTAATAAAAGGTCAGGAACTGTTGAAGTGAATACCGTGATCAAGACGGCCGGCATGAAATCCAAACGGGAAGAAGCGCTGGCATTCTACGGCATTACGCCGCAGACGGCGGTGATCGGCGATTGCAAGCGCGTCGGCCGGGTGATGGAAGCGACGCATGACGGATATTTCTTTGCAATGAGCTTATAGAGGGAATCAGTTCTCAATCCTCATGATTAAAATGAAAAAGGAAAGCTGCGAAGACTTTCCTTTTTTACGGTCAATTAACAGACAAGATTGCTTTGAAATCAGTTTTTAAACCAAAACAGGCGAAAGAAAAATTTGCATTATCCGCAATTTCGGGCAGGGTTCCAATGGATTCCGATATGACCGATACCCAAAATCACAACAGATACGCAGAGTAATGGATTGTGGATAGCGATTCCCAGCAGGAAAAAAGCCATGACCGGCAAAGTCGCGCCCGCAACCGGAATCTTGAGAAAGGGGGCGTAGAAATTCCGCAGTGTCTGCGGACTCCGGAAATAACGGATCCAGAAGCCTTCGTAGCTCAGCATCATCGCCAGGGACAGAAGAAAATACAGCTGTTCCAGAAATCCTGAATAAGCTGATTGACTCTCGAAGAAGGCAGACACGGTAACCAGAACTTGACCAATTCTTTCCATACGCACCAGAGATGGTTTTTCTTTCGCCACCGCGGCTTCGTAGCCTTGCGGTTTGTGCTGCGTCCAGAAAAGATTAGGCAGAAACAAGCCGGTCAAATAGATCAGACCTGGGAATGAGAATTTCCACGACATAGGAACACCTCTTTCTTCATGTTATGGCAAAATTTGATCTATCGCCGCTTCCAGGACGGTGTCGATCCCCTGCTTTAAATCGTCAACGGTTTGTTCGATAAGCAGGTCTGGCTCGATTCCTTTCCCATACAGCGATTGTCCGTCATAGTCCAGTGAACCTTTTGAGGTGAAGGCAAAGGTAAAACCGAGATCTTCCAGACTGACGTCATAACGAAGTCCGCAAGAACCAGCCGTCGGCGTCCCTATCAAGAGAAAAGAATCAAGATCGGAGGCAAGCAAAGCCAGGCTTTCCGCCGCGGACATCGTATTATAATTTGTCAGCAGGAGAAGACGATCAGCCTGGATTCGGTCCAGCCCCGATTCCCTGAAGTCAGTCAGATCGCAAGTTTCCGGCTGCGTATAGACGAATTCTCTTTGCGGATGGCTGGCAAAATGACTTCCCATCCTTTCGATATCCGAAGTCAGCTCAAAGCTTTGAAAATTTCGGATTTCATCATAAAACGAGGAAAGCAGCTGGAAAGCGCCAAGATCAGAACCACCCAGGTTATCCCGGATATCTATAATGAAATACTTGTAATCCTTGATTTGAGGAAATACTTCTGTAAAGTAAGAACTGCCGAGATCGCTCATGACTTTCAGATGCAGATAGACGATCTCCTCTTCCAGAACCAGAACGTCGTAGGTTGTGCTTTGATGGAGGATCTTCACCTTGTGACCGGTGATTTCCGGCTTCGCATAAGTCTGGGTGATTCTCCGCGTCCCTTTTTCAAAAACTTCCTTCGTTATTTTTTCTTCGCCATCAGGCAGTTTCCAGATCAGCTGGACGCTTTCGCCTTGACGGTTATAGACGAAACGTTCCAACATTCTATTCTGCTTCAAACGGGAAGTCCGCGCGGCTACAAGCGGAGCAATCTGTTTCTCTAAATAAGATCCGGGATCCTCACCTTGAATTTTGACTAATTCGGATCCCAGCGGAACCTGTGAAGTCGGACTGACACCGGTGACGATATACTGATGATCAATATAGTTGAATTGGTAAGTCAGATAACCAAAGGCGTCCGACATGGCCGCATTATAGCCAAAATGATTATGCGCGTCGCCGGTAACGGCTGTCAATTTCTCCAATAAAGTACAATATTCATAGACGTCAATCGGTTTTGAGGCTTGGCGTATTAACCCGGCCAGCATTTCCGAATAGGAAAAATCAGGCGAATCATGCCAGCAGACGGAGTTGGTATTCACTGCCGTATAAGCGTCGATCAGGGATTTTATCCGTTGATCAGCTGTCAGATATTCGCTGGTTGAAGGAACGAAGTCGGTTGGTGTCGGGTGACCGGAACAGCCGACTAAAAGAAAACCGCAAAGAAAGATTGAAATCAGAGTTCGCATACAATTCATTGGCACAGCCCCTTTTCAGTTAATTCTAATTGTATCATAGCATTGAAGAATATGATTTGAAAGGATTGGAGGAGGACGCCTCTTGAAATCATGTCAAAAAAACGGAAGACGCTTTGATCTTCCGTTTATCATTTTCTGCATTCCCGGCATTGGGACAGGGGCTTAAGCTAGTGCATCAGCCGGCTCTTGTTTTCTGAACTCATCTGGAACACGATTGCCAGCGGAATCATATACGACAACATACTTGAGCCGCCGTAGGAAATAAACGGCAGCGTAATGCCGGTGATTGGAAACAAACCGGTGATCATGCCCATGTTGACCAGCTGCTGAAACAATAACATGCCGATCATCCCCGCGACCATATACCGCTCGCGCGGCTGATCATGCCGCGAGGCGATGCTGATCAGCTTTAAATCGAACGCCGTCAATAACGCGACGACCGAAGTCGTGCCGAGAAATCCGAAATTCTGACCAATGACAGAGAAAATGAAGTCAGTCTGCGGCTCTGGAAAACGAATCAGGACTTCGCGGAAGCCATGGCCCGTTAAGCCGGAGGAACCGATCGTTAATAACGAGGTATACAGCTGGTTGCCCCAGGTATTGATGTATTTCTCCGTTTCCAGCCAGCCGTAAATCCGCCGCATTTTATAACCTCCGCCTAAGATGGAGGATAAAAGATTCGGATAAAACTTGAACATGAAGATCAGTCCGCCGAAGCCGATGACTAAACCGGCCGCGCCCAGCCAGACCCATTCCTTGCGGACGCCCGAGACCGCCAGCATGACCAGGATACTGACGATGATGATCAGCGGGATGCCGGTATCCGGTTCTAAAAAGATCAGGATCAGCGGCGGGACGGCGATCTTGCCGACTTCCCAAAACAATTTGAAATCACTCGCAAACGACATTTCCGTCTTCCCGAGGTTATGCTCGTGGATAATATTGGCAACCATGATGATCAGCACGACCTTCATGAACTCGCTGGGCTGAAAGGTGCCCAACCCGGGGATCTGATACCAGGCCGTCGTTCCGTTGATCGGTCGGATAAACCGGTCCGGCAGGTTGATCACATACTTATCCACCAGTAAAATCGCTAACAGCACCATCAGAATCCAGTAAAAGATTTTGACCCCGGTAAATAACCGGTCGCTGCCAAACCGCGTCAGAAAGGCCAGCATCAGAAAGCCGATCGCATACCACATGCCCTGTTTCAGCCACAGATGCGTACCCTGCAAGCGCGTCGCCATGATCGGATCGGCGCAGTAGATTGCCAATAACGAAACGCAGGTCATCGCTAAAAGCAGCAGCATCAGCGTCCGGTCGATATGGAATTTCTTGTGGATCCGTTCCGGCTGTTGGCTCATAGCACTTTCTCCATCGTGACGTGACGAATGCCGGCCTCATAAAACGGCTCGGACACCGTGGTATATCCCAGTGATGCATAGAAACCTTCAACTTGCGCCTGAGCATGCAAAACGATCTTCTTAAAGCGTGCCAGATGCGGATCTTTTTCAATCTCACGCATCATCAACGCTCCGACATGCTGCCCACGGTAAGGCTTCAGGACGGCTACCCGTCCGATATGGATTTCCTCGCCGAAGTCCAGCCCCCGGCAGCAGGCAACCGCTTCGCCCGCCTCGTTTTCCACCAGCCAGTGCATGGCGGTATCGTCGTCCTGATCCTGTTCAATATGCAGGTCGACCTGTTGTTCTATGACAAAGACTTCTGTGCGGATTCTGACAATCCGGAAGAAATCCGCCTGTGTTTCAGCAAACTTGGTTTTCATGAAAGTCAAACCACTCCTTTCATTTGAATCTGATGTACAATAATGGTATCATAATAGGCGAGGTGATGGTATGAGAAGATGGCATTCTTTGTTAGAAATCATTCAATTTCCATTGAAAATGCTGTTTGTGGCAATCATCCTGACGGGGCTTGGAACCTTGATTACTAATCAGAGCTTATCGGTGTTCTGGTCGGTGAACGACCGCAATATCCTGCTGCTGGCGGATCTGTTCAAACGGACGGGCAGTTTTATTATCGTCAATTTTCCTTTCTTTGTCATGATAAAGTTTTTAGCGACGAAAAGCAATTCGTCGGTTCCGATCATGATCGGAATCACCGGCTATGTGCTGGTGCTGGTCATCACGATGCTGTTTCAGCCGGCGGGCCTGCCGACGTCGGCCTCCTCGGCGATTCTGGGATTAAGCTATTCTTCATCCCTGTTTGACCGAACCCGCTATCCGCTGCAGACGGGGTTCTTTGCCTGCGCCGCGGTCGTTCTGGCATCGCGGATCGCGTATTCCAAGTCACGGACGAAGTCGATTTATGGTTTCTTCTCGTTTGTCGACCGCGATACCTGGGGTTTGATTTTAACGTTGATTTTATGTATGATCACCGGCTTTGCGCTTGTCTGGCTGTGGCCGATCGTGCTCAATCTTCTCAATACGATCTTTGAATTCATCGCTACCGATATTACCAATCCGATGAACCTGTTTGTTTACGGCGTCATGGACCGGATCTTGGCGGATCTGAATCTCGGCGCGCTGATGCGCACCTTGTTCTGGTATGGCGAACAGGGTGGTACCTGGATTAATAATTTAGGCGTCAATTACATGGGCGACGTGGGAATCTGGACGGCGCAGATGAACAGTCTGATCACGCCCAGCGGCGTCGGCCGGCTGATCACGCCGTATTATGTTTTGAACCTGTTTGCGGTACCGGGCATGTTGATCGGATTCTATACGATCTTTACGGATAAAATGGAAAAACGGCGGATTCGTCTGTTCTTCCTGCTGGCAATTCTGGTGTCGTTAGTCACGGGCACACTGCTTCCGCTTGAGCTGTATCTGTTGATTCTGACCCCGTTGTTATTTGTCTTCCATCTGGTCATGACCGGTGCGTTGTTCGGTATCTTCCAGTCGATGAGCGTGACACTGGGCTTCAGTTATACCGGCAGCACCGTCACCGCCATGCCGGGAACCTTATTTGATTTTATGCTGTATGTGCGGAATCCCAATATGCAGCACACAATTCGGATGATTTTCCTGGTCGGCGTGATTCTGTTTGTGCTCTACTTTGCGTTCACTCGTTTCTACTTCAAATATCTGGCATTGGACTTATTCAATACCGGCGCCAGCAAGCGGCGGGTAGAAGGCTTTATCTTAGCGGTAGGCGGATTGGAAAACATCAAGATGATGCATTCCTCGCCGACGCGGTTAACCATTCAGGTTGTGGATTCCTCGCTGATCAACTTCTCACAGATTCAGCGCTTGGGAGCCAGCCGGGTGGTAGAGAGCCGTGCCGGATATTCCGTTAACTTTGGGGCCGGCAGCACGATTATTAAAAATGAGATTAACAAGCGGATAAAGGAAATGAAGCGCAGCGCATAATCGAAAACACTTGGGATTGAAACGATACGAGAGATCGGGACAATCCCTTTTTTATTTATTCAAAACAAAAAATAAGGATCTTATCATTTTATGCTAAAATAAAATCAACAGGGAGGTAGACTGAGGAAAAGATTATCCTGCTTCGCCAATCAACTTGGCTATTAAAAAACAGGCTTAATCAAGATTCCTGAAGCTTATCTTTTGGATAGTTCCAAACACGCAATCAAACAATAGAGTTACAATAATCGAAGGGTAAAAAATGAAAAACTTCTTATATCGTCATGGATGGTCTTATGATCAAGTTCGGCACCTTAGAGTGGTTCCTCTTTGTTTTTTGGTATATTTCTTAGCAACTTATGGTTTTACGGCAATGACCAGGAATCAATCTATAAGCCAGGAAACTCCGCTAATAATTCATCTATCGGATTTTGGCTTTATGGATGAAAGCGTAGAAAAAAATCATAGCTGGACTGATGGATTAGGAAATAAACGAGTTGAATGTATCCTCTTGGGAATGGATCCGGCTGCCAATCAACATGTTAGATTTAATGTTCAAGTGGTTGATTACCAAGAAAATATAAATCCTGTGGTTGGCTATCTGCGTGAGATGGGAATAAGCGTTCATCAAAATACGTTTCAAAAGCAAGATCTTGAACACTATCTTGAAGATATGCATGAATTAGACGCTGAACAATGGGGATCGGAATTGGCCTATTCAAGTCAGACGTTTGATGTTGAACTCACATCCTATGGCATACCGAATAATACAATTTATCTGCTTTTCGAAAACAGAGCTATAATATTTCGCTATTATACTAAAATCGAAATAACTCAGGAACTCATTGACAGCGTGGTTTCTATCTACCAAAAATCGTTTTACTAATGAGGATTGGGTTCTTATTCATAAAGAGGCAAGAGGACGATCTCAAGCTGTTAAGCATGAGATGTTTTTCGAAAATCAAAACAAGCAGAGAGGCGGCCGCTGCCTGTGGGAATCCCGGATTATCGTTTCGCTTCTTTTAAATCTTGCTATGCAGATCAAAGAAGCTGATCAAAGATTTTATTAATGAACAGCCGATAGTATTCCTGTTCACCCGACTCCGGCATATTGGAGAAACGATGAATATAGATATGCTATGAACAATTTTTAAAAAGACAGGGAAAGATACTTCGCTTTTAGCCTGACAAAAATATCAACGATATTTTCACTGCTGCTCACAAAGCAAAAAATGAAATTTACCCGTGATCGGGATAATAACAATTTTAAGACTTCCATTTCATAAAGTATTTGGGGAAACTGAGGGGCAGGGAAACGAAATCTGATGCACGAAGGGCTGTTTATTCATCCCGGACTACATCTGTCTTTTCTGTGGATATCGTGATCTCAAAAAGTCAGCCAGATTTTCAGCCGCTTTCTGGTTCACATAGTCTCGCCGCACAAGCAATCCAACGAACCAGTGATAATCACGAAACGGCGTCATGGTTAATCCCGGCAGCGGAAAGGCTTCGATTAAAAGATCAAAAATCATGCCTTCATTCGCTGAAATTCGATAAAAAGTCTCAATCGTATTCGGGCTGTTTTCAAATAGAAAAGACTGTCCCCTTTTCTTCAGGTCGCGAAACAGGGGCGGATATGTATTTTCAAGGCTGCCCATGCCGAAAAAGCGGTAGGGCAAAATGTCATCGAGGGTTAAGCAGGATTTTTTAAAGTCCAGTTTGGAACTATGCGTACAATAAACCGGACATTCAAAAATTGGAAATTTATTGAATTCTGACATGTCATCATCAAATTGAAAGATCAGCGCCGCATCCAGCTGCTTCTTGCGAAGCTGGCTGAGGCATTCGTCCAATTCTAAAAAGTGCCGTTCAATATGAAGGTCTGCCCGCTTTTCATAAGCTGAAAATTCAGCGTCGCTGACCTGAAACTGAAACGGAATCATCGAGGAACAGATGCCCAGCTGCAGCTGATGAAACTGCGGATTCAGGGCCGCCATTTTCTTTTGCAGCAGGTCAAACTCTTTCAACAGGGGAAGACTTTGTTCGGCAAGATATTTCCCTTCGGCGGTTAATGTGATCCGGTTGTGGTCGTTTTGAAACAAACGACAATGAAGCTCGAGTTCTAAGAATTGTATTTGCTGACGAAGCGCTTGCCGACTGATATAGCACTCTTGCGCCGCTTTTGTGTAATTCAGCGTTCGTGCAGTTGCGGAAAAATAACGCAGCGATTGAATATCCATAATCTCCTCCAACCGCAGGTTTTTCCTGCGTTTGTGTGATCATTATAACTGCTTTTGTCCTGGTTGAAAAGATGTTATCCTCTAACTGGATGATTTTTTCACAAACGAGGAGGAAAGAAGATCATGAAAACTGTATCACGCCGTGAGTTTCTCAAAGGCGCTGCATTGTCTGCGGCAGGTCTTGCCGCCGCGGGACTGCTTGCCGGCTGTTCCAGCGAAAACAAAGACGCTTCCCAGCAGCCGGCTCCTACTGAAGCACCTGCCGCTTCCGATTGGCTGGGCAAGGCTCCGGAATTCAAGGAAAGCGATTTCGTCAAAACCTATGAAACGGATGTTTTAGTCATTGGTGCTGGAAACGGGGGCCTTTTTGCAGCATCGGCGGCGGTCGAAGAAGGAGCCAAAACCATCTTAATTGAAAAATTCAGCGAAGAATTCGGAGGCTCCGGGATCCGCGATACGTTGGGAGCCATCAATTCCAAACAACAGATTGCCAATAACGATAATCCGGATCGGCTGGAAGTGATCACTGAACTGTACCGCGTATCGAACGGATATGGCGATATGCGGTTGTATAATACCTGGGCCGACCATTCTGGCGAGATGATCGACTGGTTTACTGAGCGGCTCAATGAAGAGGGCTGGCAGTTTCTACACGAAATTGACGGGAAAACAGAAAAGATGCGTTATGCAGCATTTGACACGGGTCACACGCTGCAGCTGGGAACCAACGCCTACGATCCGAACAATTCCGCCCGCGTTTTAAAGAAATACGCCAGCGGCCTGGGATTAACGATCCATTATGAAACCAAAATGGAAGCTTTGATCAAGGAAGAAGGAAAGGTAACCGGCGTCATTGCTTCGACGCAAGACGGTTTTGTGAAATATATTGCCCACAAAGGGGTTATTGTCTGCACTGGCGGCTACAGCCTGAATCCGCAAATGCTGCAGGCTCTCCAGCCGGAAACACTGCTTTATGACAACAACAACAGCTCTTTCCCGGGATCGACAGGAGAAGGAATTAAAGCGATGCTGTGGGCCGGAGCTAAAATGGATGACGTTCATGGCTCCGTTGTTTTCGATCGCGGCGCAATCAAGCCGGATGCGGTCGGCAATGAGGAAGGTTATATGTTCTGGATGGGCTCACAGCCATTCCTGAAGGTTGATTTGAAGGGTCAACGTTTTACAAATGAAAGTGGTTTTTACGATCATATCCTGCATGATTCGCTGAATCTTCCTCATCATACCTACTGCATGGTCTGGGATGCTGACTATGTTGCGGATATTGAACGCTTCGATACTCACGGCTGTTCCAGAATGTTCCCGCATTCCAATGGTACCGAACCGGTTATGCCGATTCAGTACATCGACGGCGTAGTTTTGCCGCAGGCTCGCGAAGACGGCTATATTGTCAGCGCAGATACGTTAGAAGAGCTGGCTGAAAAACTTGGACTTCCCAAAGAAAACTTCGTCGCAACCTGTCAGCGCTACAATGAATTATACGACAATCAGGAGGATCCGGATTTCGGCAAGGAAGCATTCCGGCTTTCGCAGATGCGCAAAGCGCCGTTTGAAGGCATCCGCATGAGCGGCGGCTATTTCATCAATACGTTTGACGGCGTTAAGGTTAACTGCGACATGAATGTCCTGGACGAAAACATGCAGCCGATTGAAGGCTTATATGCTGCAGGCGACTGTACTGGAGGTTATTTCGCCACCAGTTATCCGAATCTTCTGGCCGGTGCGGCTGCTGGAAGAACAGCTACTTTCGGCCGCCTGGCGGGCAAAAATGCAGCCAAGCGCTCCGTCTGAGCGACTGATCAGAAAAATAGATTCAAGCTTTAATCAGGCCACGAAGGGATAGATCCGTGGCCTTTAACGATGGGGAGAACGCCACAGGAAGGGGAGCTCTCGTTATGATGAAAAGACACCCGGGATGAAAAACAGTCCGGGTGTCTTTTGCGATTTGATGACACTTCGCATCAAAATTCAGGCTTTCGATGAAAGTCCGGCTGCCTGCAGCCTTCCTGATCAATAATAAATCTGTTTCTGAATGAATTCTTTCTGCTCGGTTCCCTGCAGCTTCTCAATGATCGCAAACGCGAAATCAATCGTGGCCGCCGCGCTGCGGCCGGTGATCAGATTGCCGTCGGTGACAGTGTATTGATCGACATAGGTACCTCCGAAGTCCTCGTTCATGCTTGTGAAGCAGGTGTACCGCTTCCCTTTCAACAAGCCCAGATGTCCCAGAATCGTCGGCGCCGCGCAGATCGCCGCGATCGGCTTATCCAGCGCTTTGAATTTCAGGATGATCTGTTTCACATCCTCGCTGCTTTCCAACAAAGCATAATGCGGCCCGCCCGGCAGCAGCAGGCAATCATAATTTTCAGGGTTCAAGTCGGATAACGGAAGCAGGCCGCAGATCGGCAGATCATGCTTGCCCGTCGTCTTTTCTCCGCTGATTCCAAACAGATCCGCTTCCAGTCCGCTGCGCTTCAATAACGCCAGCGTGCCGATCGCTTCGATCTCCTCATAGCCCTTGCCTAAAATCGTGCAAATTCTCATATCCGCACCTCCATTTTCCTTATTATAAACCCAAAACTCCCCTGACCTGCAGAAAAAATGATGGTATAATAAGAACAGTTTTTTTAGAGGTGAAAGTATGGAACAATATACGCCGATGATGCAGCAGTATCTCGAGGTTAAAAAGAATTATCAGGACGCCCTGGTTTTTTATCGTCTGGGCGACTTTTATGAAATGTTTTTTGAGGATGCCAAGATCGCGTCCTGTGAGCTGGACCTGGTGCTGACCGGCAGAAACGCCGGGGTGAAGGACCGCGTGCCGATGTGCGGCGTGCCGTTTCACGCCGTGACGGGCTATATACAGCGTCTGGTTCAGAAAGGCTACAAGGTGGCGATTGTCGAACAGATGGAAGATCCGGCTTTAGCCAAGGGACTGGTCAAGCGCGATGTGATCAAGGTCGTGACGCCCGGCACGGTGATCGACGAGCTGTTTGACGAACGCTCCAGCATTTATCTGGCGGCTGTTGTGGACTATCAATATGGATTCGCCTTGTCGATCTGCGAAATGTCGACCGGCGAAACGACGGTAACGCATATTCCGCGCAATATTCTCCATTTGCAGCAGACGCTGCTGAAAAACAATATTCGCGAGATCGTCGTGAAGGAAGGCTTCGACGAGAAGTTTATCCGTGCAGTCCGCGATCTGTCCGCCGTGGCAATTTCCTATTGCGCCGAAGACCAGATCGGCGAGGAATACCTGCCGCTGTGCGAGGAAGTGAGCGACGGGGCGCAGCGGGAAGCCTATGGGCTGATGCTCAATTATCTGATCGAAACGCAGAAGCGGATGATGCATCATCTTCAGACTGTCGAAATTGAGAATGAAAACGACGTGCTGTATATGGACTTCTCAACCCAGCAGAATCTGGAACTGGTCGCTCCGCTGCGCACGCAAAGCAAATCGGAGACCCTGTGGTCGTTTCTCGACCGCTGCCAGAGCGCAATGGGGTCCCGCCTGTTAAAAAAATGGATTGAACGGCCGTTGGTAGATAAAAAGAAAATCCTGTTCCGCCAGGACCGGATCGAATACTTAATGAAAAACTATCTTGTCCGCGAGGATCTCAAGGACAAGCTGAACCAGATCTATGATATGGAACGGCTGATTGCCAGAGTGGCCTATGGTTCTGCCAATGCAATCGACTGCCAGCGTCTGCAGAAAACACTGAGCCAGGTGCCGGAAATCCTGGCGCTGTTTCAGGATGCGCCGGTTTTTCAGGAATACCGGGACGTCGACTGCTGCCTGTCGCTGACGGAGCTGCTGGACGGAGCGTTCGTTGAGAATCCACCGGTGTCCGTGAAGGAAGGCGGGATGTTTGCGGAAGGCTTCAGCGAACAGCTGGACGAATACCGTCATGCCCAGAAGGAAGGAAAAACCTGGATTCTCCAACAGGAGAATTACGAACGCGAGCGCACCGGAATTAAGACACTGAAAATCGGCTACAACCGGGTGTTCGGCTATTATATTGAAGTGTCCAAGGGCGCATCAGCACAGGTGAAGGAAGAATACGGCTATGTCCGCAAGCAGACGCTGACCAACGCCGAGCGCTACATCACCTCCGAGCTGAAAGAAAAGGAAGACGCGATCCTGCATGCGGAGGAGCGCTCCATTCGTTTGGAAACCGAGCTGTTTGCCAATCTGCTGGAACAGATCCGCAGCTATCTGCCGAAGCTGCAGAAGCTGGCCTTGATGCTGGCGAATATGGACGTCTATTACGCCCTGTCCTCGATCAGCGCGGATAACGGCTACGTTCGTCCCCTCTTCACGGAGGACGAGCTGAAAATTGAGGAAGGCCGCCATCCGATTCTGGAAAAGATCAGTCCTAACCGCTATGTTTCCAACAGTCTGGCGATGGATAAAGAAAATCAGATCCTGATCATTACCGGTCCGAACATGGGCGGTAAAAGTACCTATATGCGGCAGGTGGCGCTGATCATCCTGATGGCGCAGATCGGCTGCTTTGTGCCGGCGAAGAAATGTGAAATGCCGATTTTCGATAAGATTTTTACCCGCATCGGCGCCAGCGACGACATCCTGTCGGGACAGTCGACGTTCATGGTGGAAATGACGGAAGCGAACAACGCGTTATCTCAGGCCACGGAGCATTCCTTAATCCTGTTTGACGAAATCGGCCGCGGCACTTCCACGTATGACGGCATGGCGCTGGCTCAGGCCATGATCGAATACATCGCCGTCTGCATCCACGCGAAGACGCTGTTCTCCACACATTATCATGAACTGACCAGTCTGGATGAAAGTCTGCCGGTGGTGAAGAACGTGCATGTCGAGGTGCATGAGGACAATGGCGATGTCACCTTTATGTACCGCGTTAAAAAAGGCAAAGCCGACCGGTCTTATGGCATCAACGTCGCCCGGCTGGCAAAGCTGCCGGAAGCGGTGCTGGAACGGGCCGGCGATCTGTTAGCGGAATACGAATCGAAAAAACGCGTCGTTCAGCAGTCGCTGGGCATCGTCGAAATGGTCAAAGCGCCGGTCAAGGAACAGGGCGTGCTCGATAAATTGGAAATGGTCGATCCCAACCAGCTCTCGCCGATTCAGGCGCTGCAGATGATCATGGATTTGCAGCAGGAACTGAAGGAAGCGCAGAAAGCATAACAGCTGACTGCGATCAGTCTCACGCCGCTTTCGCCGTGGGAAAGAAGCGAAAGTCAAATCAGAAATAACGAAAGTAAAACCGAAAATAACGAAAGTAAAACCAGAAACGAGGAAAAGCGATGAAGATGTTTCGAATGCTTTGCCTGGCGTTAAGTCAGGGTTTAATTCTCGGCTTGATCGCCAGCGCAGTCCGGCAGACGCTGCGCCGCCGCAACCATCCGGATTTCACCTATACGCCTAAGCAGCTGGAACAAGGCCGCCGGCGCTGGAAGGTAGGTTCGCGGATTCTGACCTATGTCACCTTTGCGATGCTGATCCTCGGTTTTATCTGGTGCCTGTATTTTCTGGTGCTGGCGCTGGCCGATCCGACGCAGGCAGAGTACGCCAACAGTTTGTCGGAAATGATCGTCGGGCTGTTGACGATCATCTCGATCGGTTTCGCGTTTTACGAGTTTCTGCGGCATGGACAATAAAAGATGCGGCATGGACAATAAAAGATAAGGCAAACCGGCAGTTCGCCGGAGCACTTGAAAAGGATGACCGGTTCCCTGAATTTATCGCATCCTCGGGGAATCAATCGGAAACAGCTTCACAGAACAGGAGGGTGAATCCACGATGGCAAAAATACAGCAGCTGGACGCGCATTTAACCAACATGATCGCCGCCGGGGAGGTCGTCGAACGGCCGATGGGCGTCATCAAAGAACTGGTTGAAAACGCGCTGGACGCGCAAGCGACCCGGATTGAAGTTAACATCAACCAGGGCGGCACCGAGCTGATGGAAGTGATCGACAACGGCGTCGGGATGGATCGGGAAGACGCGTGTCTGTGCTTTGAACGGCATGCCACCAGTAAAATCAAGACGACGGAAGATCTGTGGGCGATTCACACGCTGGGTTTCCGCGGTGAAGCGCTGCCTTCGATCGCTTCCGTTTCCAATCTGACACTCTTGACCAACAACGGCGAAGATTCCACGCGTGTGGAAATCCGCTACGGTCAGCGCCAGTCCGCGCGGCCTTACCCCTGCAATCAGGGAACGCAGATCACGGTCAGCGGCCTGTTTCAGAAAACACCGGCCCGGCTGAAGCATCTCAAGTCGATTCCGTATGAAACCTCGCTGATCCTCGACGTCATTCAGAAGTTTGCGCTGAGCTATCCGGACGTCGCGTTTCGGCTTGTCCACGACGGCAAGGAAGTGTTCCGCAGCGCCGGCAACGGCAGTCTGCTGGAAGTTATGGCGATCATCTACGGCCGCGATCTGGCCCGTCAGTGCATCGAGGTGGAAGGGCAGGACTTCGATTACACGGTCCGCGGTTTGATGGCGCTGCCGGCGCAGACCCGCGCCAGCCGCAATTACATGACGGTCTTTATCAACCGCCGGATGATCCGCTCCTACCGGATTCAGAAAGCGATTTTGGAAGCCTATAAGAACTATATTCCGCAGGACCGCTATCCGATTGTTGTGCTGGATATCGAGATGGACAGCCATCTGTGCGATGTGAACGTCCATCCATCCAAATGGGAAATCCGGCTTTCCAAGGAGCAGCAGCTGGAATTTTTAATCCGCGATACGCTGACCCGCACCCTGCGCGAGCACATGCAGGCGCCGGAGGTCATGCGCGTGGAAACGCCGAGGGAGAAAGTGGAAATGCCGCAGCTGTTTGAAACGCCCGCGGCTGTTCCCGCCAATCAGGTGCGCGAGGATTCCGTCGAAGCTAACGAATGGCGCAGACAGGCGGCCCTGATGAGCGAACAGCGCGAACGGGAACAGATCACCGCGTCGCTTTCCCGGGAAATAACGCAGAATCCGGAAGCTGCTGGAAAAGCGGAAGAATCCGCAGTCTTGCCAGCGGAGCCTGAAGCCCTGATTAAAAAAACAGAGGTGGAAAACCGGGAAGGATCGTCGCTAACAACGCCGAAGCCAACCGCAAAGACCTCATCTGCGGACAGCCTTTCCGATCAGCTGTCAAAGCCGGAGCCGCTGGATCCCCGGGTTCAGTCGACAGAAGCTTCGGCCGAAGCGCTGCGCTCAGTTCCAAAACAAACCTTCCCACAGATGCAGGTGCTGGCTCAGATGCATGGCAAATACATTCTCGCTCAGGACGAACACGCGCTTTATATTGTCGATCAGCATGCCGCGCAGGAACGTGTCCATTTTGAAGAAGTCCAGCAGCGCTTTCTGGATCAGGAGCCTTTAATGCAGGAGCTGCTTGTGCCGATCATTTTGGAAGGCAGCGCGTCCGTGGCGGCCCGGCTGCAGGAAATGAACGAACTGCTGGAACCGATGCACATCCATCTGGAAAACTTCGGTCAGAACAGTTTGATCTGCCGTCAGCTGCCGGCCTGGATGAGTGAAATTGACGAACAGGCGTTCTTACAGGACGTGCTGGATTTGTGGAAAGACGGCCGCGAAGTCCGTGCGGAGGATCTGCAGCGGCACCGGCTGGCAACGATCGCGTGCCATCATTCAATCCGTTTCAACCGCGTATTGTCGTTAGGCGAAATGCAGGAGGTAATCGAACAGCTGGCGCGCTGTGAACAGCCGTATCACTGCCCGCATGGCCGTCCGACGTTCATCACCATCACGGAAAAGCAGCTGATCAAGGAGTTCCAGCGATGAAGAAAGTGCTGGTACTCGTCGGTCCGACCGCCGTCGGCAAGACGGCGTTTTCGATTGAACTGGCGAAACGGTTTCACGGTGAGATCATCAGCGGCGATTCGATTCAGGTCTACCGCGGGCTGGATATCGGATCGGGGAAGATTACCGAAGCGGAAAAGCAGGGCGTGCCGCATTACAATATCGACACGCGGAATCCGAAAGAAAAAACGAGCGTCGCGGATTTTCAGCGGGAAGCCCGTGCAGCGATCGAAGCGATCAGCGCCCGGGGCAAGCTGCCGATGATCGTCGGCGGCACGGGTTTGTATATCAAAGCGGCCCTGTATGATTATCAGTTTCAACCCGAGGATCCGCGCGCGCAAAGCTTGAGCGAAGAACTGGAACAACGCGATGAAGCCGAGCTGTATGCCTGGCTGAAACAGGTCGATCCGCCAACCGCGGATCAGATTCATCCCCATAATAAGCGCCGGATCATCCGCGCGCTGGTGATTCACGAACTGGCGCAGACGCCGAAAAGCGAGCTGGAAAGCCGGCAGGAACACAGAATGATGTACGACACGTTCATTTGCGGTCTGACTTGCCAACGGCAGGCGCTGATAGAGCGGATTGAAAAACGCGTCGACGGAATGATCGCCGCCGGGCTGATCGAGGAAATCCGCGGCTTATTGCGGCAGGGCGTCAGCTTTGACGATCAGTCGATGCAGGGCATCGGCTATAAGGAATGGCGCGGCTATTTTGAAGGCCGGGAAACGATCGATCAGGCGCGGGAACAGATTTTAACGCATACCCGGCAATTTTCGCGCCGCCAGATGACCTGGTTTACCCGGCAGACGCCGATCCGCTGGGCGGCGGTCGATCAGCCGGGCGAGAAAGAACAGGCCGTGGAGGAAATTGCCAACTGGCTGAAGGAGGAATGCTCGTGGAAACACCGCTGCAAAGACTGGAATTGTTAGTCGGTCCGGCGGCGATCGAACGGCTGAAGCAGGCGTGCGTGCTGATCGTCGGCATCGGCGGAGTCGGCGGGTATGCCGCGGAGGCGCTGGGCCGCAGCGGGATCGGAAAATTGATTCTGGTCGACGCGGACACGGTCGCCCCCAGCAATCTCAACCGGCAGATCATCGCCACGCTGGATACTTTGAACCAATCGAAAACCGAAGTTATGGCCGCGCGCATCCGCAGCTTTGCCCCGGAATGCGAAGTCCAAGCGGTGAACGCGTTTTTCAACGAGCAGAGCGAGAGCCTGTTCGATCAGAAGATCGACTACGTGATCGACGCGATCGACACGCTGTCAAGCAAGCTGGCGTTGATTGAAATGGCGCAGCGTCATTCTGTGCCGTGCATCAGCTCGCTGGGAATGGCAAATCGCTTTGATCCGACCCAGCTGACCGTCACGACGTTGGATAAGACCTGCAATGATCCGCTTGCCCGGGCCCTTCGCCAGATGGTGCGCAAGCGGGGATTCACTGCGAAGATTCCGGTTGTCTGGTCCAGGGAGCTGCCGCGCACGCAGAATCAGCTGGTCAACGCCGAAGGACAAACCTTGAAGCAGAAATATCCGCCGGCCAGTACGATCTTTGTGCCGGCCGCCGCCGGGCTGACCTGCGCTTCGGTGGTGTTTCAGGCACTGATCAATTCCATCGAAGAATAGGCGGAAAGAACGAAAGCTTTCAGCGGTTCCGGTTGAAGGAAGAGCCGCATTCTTCTCGGGATTTCCCAATGAGTTTGCCAGATTGAGCTTTTCAGCCTGCGAAAGTAAAGCTGATAAGGACAATGAAAATTCAAAGGAAACGGTGGAAATAGTAAAAACAAGAAGGCTTGTCTGTGATTTTGCCTGAACTGATCGGGCAAAAGGCGGCAAGTCTTTTTCTTCTTACTCATTCGGCAAAGAAACATTCTTCACTCTTCGTCAGGGATAAATAAGCCAAAAAGAAGGTTGTTTTCAAGAAATTGAACGTCGGAAGGATTAAAAACTGAACAAAGGATTAAAATTTACGAAAGAAGGATGAAATTACTGAAATAAGTGTACTCATCGCTGTCAGTTTTCGATATAATACCACCGTTGAGGGGGTATTTTATGAAGCAAATCAAGAAACTGGCCCGCCGGGGCATGGCGCAGACGCTTGCCTTGCTGGCAGCCATCTTTTTCGGCGTCACCGCCGTCTTCGGGCTGATCATGCTTGGCGAAGGCGTCGAGCAGGCGCTGATGATGGTTGTGGCGATGGTGCTGATGTTCGGAATAATCATGTTGATCTTCGTACTAATCGGCAGCGTTCCGTATCTGCGCATCGGCAAAATGGTTAAGCGCCAATGCGAGGATTTGGGAATCGAATTGAACGAAGAGGAAGAATTTGAGTTCGTGACCAAAGAGATTTCGATGAGTAAGAACTGGATTGTCAGCGGTCTGTACGGTTCCAATTTCGCGCTGCACCGCCGCAGTATCGGCCATGTCGAGGAAACGAGCTACTATCAGAAGGGCCGCACCTATCCGATGATTCTGTTGTTTGTCGGACCGAAGAAAAAGTATAAGATTATCTGCAGCCGCAAGGGCGATTTCGAGCGGGTTACCGATGCGCTGGATCAGTGGTTCCCGCCGTTGGAGACGCCGGAAAATACAGCCGGAGAGTTTGCCGATAAGACACCGGTCAATCCGGCTGTGGAAGATCGTCAGGCTCGCCGGGACCGGATTCTGCGGCAGGAGCAGGGCCAAAGTGGTAAGAAAACCATTGCGGCGATCCTGGGCGTTGTTGGAATGGTCGTCGTGTTCTCTGTAATCTATAACCTGCTGCCAGCGCGCACATCCGCGCCGAAAACAACGCCGAATATCGTGAGCCAGCCGCAGAAACCAAAGGCGAAAGACCGTCAGGTTGACGCGTATATCGCAACGGTCAAAGACGATCAGTTCCAGCAGATTGCCAAAGGGTTGATCGTCGAGACAGACGGCGATGAGGATTCGATTGAACCGTTGATTGTATCCAGTGAAAACAATCAGACGAGGTTCGCCATTTACAACGGAACACCGTATTTCTTCTACGGTCAGATGGTGGTCTACGATGAAAACAACAAAGAATTAGGCACTCTTGAAATTCCGCTGGCGAAGCCTTATGAATACTGTTTCCTGAACGACTATGTCGAAGGGGCTGCCAGCAGCTACGATTATTCTGTCGCAGAATATTACTCGTTAAGCTATGCCGCAACGGAAGCTCGTTATCAATTCACGCTCAATGGCGACGAGGAGAGCAGCTGGAGCGATATTCTGTTAGCGTCGGAAGATGTAAGCGAGGACAACGTGGAGGAAATCTGCATGGCGGAATATTATTCCAACGTTCTTTCGCAGATCTCGTCTGAGGAATTGATGTTTTATGATGAAAATGAGCTGAGCTATGTCAATGAGGATGAAAATCAGGGATTGGACCGAGCTTCGGCGAAGTATCGCGCAGTATTGGATATTGATCGCGGCGTCATTGAGTGGTATTCTAATAACAACGGATCGGAGACGGCGTTGTCTTCGATTTCTATGAAATAAAGGAGGATATATTATGGATCGTCAGGAAGTTGTTTCGTCCTTAGGAGGCGTCAGCCTTTCGCAGCATCTCACCCATACGTTTTTATGGATGACTGCCGGTTTGGCCGTCACGGCGATTGTTGCTTTTCTTACTCTGTTCAGCGGGCTGTGGATTACGATTTATTCGTTCTCGTTGGCGCCGTTGGTGTTGTTGGTCGCACAGCTGGGCGTGGTTATTTTTCTGACCGGCAAGCTGGCTAAAATGCAGCCTTCGACGGCGAAGCTGTTGTTTCTTGCGTATTCGGCGCTGACCGGTATTACGTTCTCAATTCTGCCGCTGGCCTATGGCTTCGGCACGATGTTTATCGCTTTTGGGTTCACCGCGCTGATGTTTGGAAGCATGGCCGTCATCGGCATGACCACAAAGAAAGATTTAAGCGGTCTGGGCCCGATTCTGATGGCCGGACTGATCACGATGATCGTCATCACGATCGTCGGCTGGTTCATCAATCTGGACGCCATTTCGATGGTGATGAATTATATCATGATCGGAATTTTCCTGGGCTTGACCGCCTACGACATGCAGAAGATGAGAGCGATGTATTATGCCTGCGAATCGGAACCGGAAATGCTGGATAAGATTTCCATCTATTCCGCACTGGATCTGTATCTCGACTTCATCAATATTTTCCTGTATGTTCTGCGGATTTTAGGCCGCAGTCAGAAAAATTGACAGCCAGGCTGATCTGGAAAGCTGACTCCTGCGAAGAGGTCAGCTTTTTTTGCATGGCTTGGACTCCTTTTTCAGCTGAATACTGTTCGAAGTCCGAATGACGATTGGAAAACGGCAGGGGGATCAAGTTTAAGCCATAAATGACTACCCTTTTCGCTCTCTTTCTGCAATAATAGAGATAAGGAAAGACACGTTTGAATGGGTATGTTGAAAATCGCGTCGTAAAAAAGGGAGGATAAGATGAAAAACATAAGCCGGACAGTCAGCCGCTTCTTTGTCGAAGTCATGGACGACTGGAAAATGGACTCACAATCGGCCGTTCTGACGATTACGGACAATGAACTTCGAATTGAGGGTGAACAAATTCTTTGTTTGCCCCGGGCGCAAATCCGCAAGGTGCAGCCGTTTTTGAACGCCAGCCGCGTGGAGGCGGATCCGACATCCGGGAAAGCTCTGGAGGCGGAACCTGATCTGGCGCTGACCGTAGCCAGTCCGTCTGGAATTGACCGGCTGTTATTGATCCGGGTGCTTAAAAACGAAGGAACACGAACAGAAAGTTTATTTGAACAGCTTCGCCAATAACCGCCGCCGCGGTTATTTTCGTCTCGCCAGGCCGGCGGTTATGGTGTAAAATAAAGAAGTCTATGCGAAACAGAACAAAAGGTGGGATGAGCGTGAGAAAATGGATAAGAGCACTGGCGGCCTGGGCGCTGGTCATCGGCATGATCCCGGCGATGCCGGTCAAAGCCGAAGAAGAACTGAATCTGGATGGCGAATCGGCGGTTTTGATCGACGCCGACAGCGGCGCGGTGCTGTATGAGAAAAACGCTGACGATCGCCATTATCCTGCCAGTATTACAAAAATTATGACGGTTTATCTTGCCTTAAGTCAGGGGCATCCCGATCAGATCCTGACAGCGACCGATACGGCGATTGACAACATCGACCGCAAATCCAGTCATATCTGGCTGGATTATGGCGAAGAATTATCGTTAAAAGACGCCTGTTACGCGGCGATCATGGCCAGTGCAAATGACGCGAGCAACGTTCTGGCCGAAGCGATCGGCGGATCTCAGAGCGAATTTGCGGAGATGATGAACGAGGCGGCTGCGGCGGCCGGGGCGAAGAACACCCATTTTGCCAACGCGCATGGTCTGCCGGATGAGGACCATTACACCACCGCCTACGACATGGCGATGATTACCCGGATGGCGATTCAGAACGCGGATTTCGCGGAGATCTTCGGCACGGTGAAATATGAAATGCAGCCGACGAACAAGCAGAAGGACGTCCGTTACTTCGCTTCCGGCAACGATATGCTGAAAAAAGGCGAGTTTTTCTATGAATATGCCACCGGCGGCAAGATCGGCTGGACGGAAGATGCCGGCTACACGATCGTGACCACCGCCTCCAAAGACGGCGTGAATCTGATCGCGGTCGTTCTGAAGAATTCCAACAAGAACGCCCGCTATACCGATACCCGGACATTGTTCGATTATGGCTTTGCCAACTACAAGCAGATCACCATTCCCGCCTCTTCCTTTGAAGAAAAGACGGTGGAGATCAAAAAGCGCGGGCAGCTGTGGGCCACGGCAAAGTTTACAATGAGCTATGATTTCAAGATTCTCGCGCAGGCTGACGACGATGAAAGTCAGTATACCGCCAGCGTAATCGTCGAGAATGAAAAGGATCCGGACACGGTTCAGGCTTACGCAATCCTGAATAAAAACGGCGTGGAAATTGCCCGGCAGGCGATGGAGAAGGAACTGGCAGTCAATGATATCAGCTTCAAGGCGACGACCTGGCCGATCATCCGAAAAGGGCTGGATCTGTTCAGCGTCGGCGTGTTCGCCGTGTTCATGGGATTGTTTTTCATCGCAGCTCTGGGGCGAATAAGCCGCCGGCGTTTGTGAGTAAGGGAAAGAGGAAAACCTCTTTTTCTTTTTGGCAAATTCAGGTACAATGAAAAGCAAAGAGAATGATAAGGAACAGAAAAAAGGTAGAGGGGACAGAAAATGCTCAAATTGTTGGTTACCGATCTGGATGGAACATTGCTGAAAATTGGAAACGAGCTGTCAGCCGGGATCAGTGATGAAAACCGGGAAGCTCTGACGGCGTTTGTCAACGAAGGCGGGCATGTGGCGATCGCCAGCTCGCGGGGGGCGGACGCTCAGACCCTGATCAGCGGTTTACTGGGGGTTCCGGTCGCGGCGATCGGAATGAACGGGTTTATCATTTTAAATGAAGACGGAGAAAAAATTAACGAGCACTGGATGGAGTTTGACGACTTTGCGGAACTGGCAGAATTCATTCAGAAACATCGGATCAACGGTTCCCTGATCACCCGCGGGGATGATGGCGGTTCCTATGGTTTTGGCAGCGAAGCGACTTATCCCCAGAGGTTAACGCCGGACAGTCCGGTTATCCGGCAGAACTGGCGGCTGGAATTTGCGGATTTTGCCTCGCGCTCGGGCCGCTGTTCAAAGATCAGCTTGTTTGTGGAACCCGCCCAGCACAGCGAAGCGTCGCGGCTCTTGCACGCCGCCTTTGACGGTCGGTTTGAGATTGCGGCTTCGGATGTGGATATGTTGGACGTAAGTCCGGTCGGGATCAACAAGGGCAGCGGTATTCTGGAACTGGCGCGGGCGGCAGGAATTCACAAAGAGGAGATTGCGGTGGTCGGGGATAATGAAAACGATTTGTCGATGTTCAAGGTCATTCCGTTAAGCTATTGCATCGACCATGCGGCCCCGGCTATTCAGTCGCAGGCTTCCTGCAGCGTCGCAACGGTGGCGCAGGCGTTGGCACTGGCGCGGAAAGCGGCGGGGTAAACGGTTATCCATCGGAAAGAGAGATCACAGGCATAAGTAAAAAAATCTGGACATCCAGATTTTTTTTTCAGGGGAGATGGCCAATGAAATGGATCACAATCGGACGATCCTTTCCCAGCATCGGCAGCTGAGTCCTGCCCGATTTCAGACATGGCAGAAGATCGCGCATGCTGCAGAGGAGCTGACTTATCGTCTGCAAGCTTTCCTGATGGAATAGCTTCTCGATCTCCTGCGGCGTCGTACAGGTGCGGTTTTTTACATGCGGACTGCCGTTCAAATCAAAAACCTTCCTTCCGATCACGTCCCTTGTCTGCTTTTATTACAGCGTGTTCCTCGAGGAAAAAGAAAAAAGGATGATCTTCATCAAGAAGAACATCCCTTTCCGGGTTTGTTATTGATAGGCGATCGCTGCCCACATCTTACCGGAGTAGCCGATTGCGATCTTTGTCGAGCTGCTGCTCAGGATGATCGCCCGATGGCCTGAAGAATTCATCCACCAGTTGAATTTATCCTGCACAGTGCTGCCGGCGTAGGTCAGAATCTCCAGCGGATGACTGTAAGAAACGCCGTATTCATCAAACGCCGTTTTATAATGGGAACCATCCGGACGTTTGTGGGAAACATAACCTGCCGCTTCCGAAGCGCGGACGCCAATCGCCGCCTGCGCGTTTTCATCGCCCAGCGACAACGGATCCAAACCGGCATCGGCGCGGGCATTGTTGATCAGGTTCAACATGGATGTAATCGCGTCGCCAGCGACCACGCCGCTGGATTTCGGCTTCGGTTTTTCCTTGACCTGGACGCCCAGCGTGGCAAAACCCACGTTGCCGGAAGCGTCAGCGATCGAGAAATAAACTTCATATTCGCCGCTTTGAGAAGCGTCGACATAATTCTCTACCCACAGCTGCTGGATGTCTAACGGTTCCAGACTGTTGTCGGAAACAGATTCCACCCAATCCAGCGGATTCCATTCCTCTTCGTATTCCAAACGGATGTGCGGATACTTTAATTCAATGACCGGAGCGGTTGTATCCTGAATGTCCAGGGTCACTTCGCGCGACAAGGTTGTCTGCAGCAGACTGTTCTGCGCAGCGCTGTTGTTCAGCGTCAAATGAACCATGACATCCTGTTGTCCAATTTTGCTCAAGTCTAACTGATCGATTTTAATTTCGGCATTCGTCAGATCAGCGGCCGGGGCCATCAATGTCGTTTCTTCGGCCGGGACACTGACAGCGGCTTCCTGAAATAACGCTGTTTTAATTTTATCAGCGGCATTCAGGTCGTTAATTTCCAGACGGATCGTTGGCTTGACGTCTGCTTCGGATTCACCCTCGGCTCGGATCGGAGAAGTGATCGCCGCAGTGGTAAAGCATGTAAGCAAGGTAACGATCGTTAATGAACTGGAAAGAGCTTTATGTTTTTGAGTCATAATTTCCTCCTTCGGTTCACGACCATGATTATTGTATAATGAAATAATTTCGATGGCAAATTGAATAAGGAAATTTTCACAGAATTCACATGAAAATCCCACATTTGAAGGCCTTTTTGTTAAAAATGGGAGAAAATTCCTTCGTTTTTCTTTCCCGGAAATTCATAAAAATTTAAGAATTCCGTAGACACTTCTTCAAAAATGACTAGCAAAACCGACTCATTCTGAGTGAATCCGCAGACAAAATGACGTTTTTGTCAGATTTCCAATGCGGGCGATCGGTCAAGATTCTTCTTGAAAAAAGGTAAAAATATCAGATTTTTTAACCTTCAATTTTTGTGATGGCACCGCTTGCATTTTCGGGGTGAAAGGGCGGTGCGGGCAGCCTGAAAATTCAGCTGAAAACCAAGCTTGAGATGCGATAAGCATAACCGAAGCGGGTGGAAATTTTGAGACGGTGCATAACCGAAAATGAAAAAGTCCGGATCGTTGCGAAGACGTCCAGACCTGTTAAAACGTGAGCGAAGCGGAAATTCGCAGCGGGTTATTTTCCCCGCTTCAATTCTGCCAGATTTTTGGAGCGAACATAGCGTTTTAATGATTCATAGTTGGCCGCCAGCTGTTTTTCATAGGCCGAGGTGGCCTGCGGTTGGTAAAACCGTTTGGTTCGGATCGCGTCGGGCAGATATTGAATCTTGTGCCACAAATCGGGACGATCATAAGGATACTTGTCTTCTTCCTTCATGCCGACCGGGGTGAAACGCAGATAGGCCGGCACCGGCGGATCGCTGGCTTCCGCTTCCGCCATCGCGGCCTGGATCGCCAGTTCGCCTGACTTGGATTTTGGGGACAGCGCCAAGTCGATCACCGCAACGCCCAAGGGAATCATGCCTTCCGGGAAACCCACGCGCTTGGCGGCGTCGATCGCCGAGATCGTGCGGGCCACTGCGGCCGGATTGCCCAGCCCGATATCCTCATAGGCGATGACCAGCAGCCGCCGCTCGATCGAGTCCATATCACCCGCCTGAATCAGCCGCGCCAGATAATATAAGGAAGCGTCCACATCGCTGCCGCGGATCGCTTTCTGAAATGCGCTGACGGCGTCGTAATGTCCGTCGCCGTCCTTGTCGATGCCCTGTACCGGCCGCTGGACATATTGCCGCACCAGTTCCGGGCTGATCACCGGTTCATCGCTGGCGATCGCGCACAGCTCGAGGACGTTCAAGGCATAGCGGATGTCTCCGCCGCAATAGCTGGCGATCAGTTCGGCTGCTCTCGGATCCAGTCTGACTTGTCCGTTTAAGCCCTTTTCACTGGCTGCCGCACGGTTGAGCGCCGCGATGATATCGTCGGTTTCTAACGGCTTGATCGCGAACAAATGACAGCGGGAACGGATTGCCGGATTGATCGCCATCGTCGGATTGGAGGTCGTCGCGCCAATCAGGATAATCCGCCCGTTTTCCACATGCGGCAGAAGCAGATCCTGCTTGTCCTTATTTAAGCGGTGAACTTCGTCGATGATTAAGACGAGTCCGTCGTAAAATTTAGCTTCCTCAAAAATGGTGTCGAGTTCTTTTTTATTGCCGGTGACGGCGTTGAACAGCCGGTAAGGCAGATGCAGCTCGTTGGCCAGCACTGAGGCCAGCGTCGTTTTGCCCGTCCCCGGCGGCCCGTAAAAGATCATCGAAAACAACCGGCCCTGTTCAATACAGCGCCGGATCACCTGCCCGGGTCCGATGAGATGCTGCTGACCGATCACCTCGTCCAAAGTTTCCGGCCGCATTCGAAAGGCTAAAGGTTGTTTCATGCGATCAACTCCTTCGTCTTATTTTACCATCTGAAAACAAAATAGGAAACGTTTCTTCTTTCCGGCAGCCGAAGTGCTTGGGCAGGTCCGGAAGAATCGTGCTTTTCAGGAGTTTGCGCAGAGAAATTAGGAAAACAGAAACGAGAGTGAGAACTGATTCTGTTTGATAACGACCGCTTTGCATCCTCTCTGTGCTTGCGGTGCAACGGTTTTCCGTTATAATTAAAGAGAAGAAAGACAGAAAACTAAAAATGAGAAAGGTTTCTTATCAGGGAGGAAGTCATGAGAGTAGTTTTGCAGCGGGTGAGTGAAGCGTCCGTCACGATCGACGGGCAGCTTGTTAATGAAATTCAGCAGGGATATCTTTTGTTAGTTGGAATCGTCGACGGCGACACTGCGGAAACCGTTGAGAAAATGGCTGCGAAAGTACATGATCTGCGCATTTTTGAAGATGAAAATGGTAAAATGAATTTATCCATTGAGCAAATCGGCGGACAGGTGCTGTCGATTTCCCAGTTCACACTGTACGCCAACTGTAAGAAAGGCCGGCGTCCAAGCTTCGATCAGGCAGCTCGGCCGGAGATCGCCAGTCCGTTGTACGACGCGTTCAACGACGCGCTGCGAAAGACAGGCCTGGTCGTCAAGCCGGGCATTTT
Organism: Holdemania sp.; assembly: GCF_986127675.1. Lineage (NCBI taxonomy): Bacteria > Bacillati > Bacillota > Erysipelotrichia > Erysipelotrichales > Erysipelotrichaceae > Holdemania > Holdemania sp. The sequence continues at coordinate 30,301 of NZ_CFQZWI010000004.1, forward strand.
CGGAGCCGAGATGAAAGTCCGGCTGCTCAACGATGGGCCGGTGACGTTAATTCTGGACAGCCGCGAATTATTTTAAGCGCGGGCGGTCTTAAAGCCGCTTGAAACAAAAGCGGGCAAAGAAAGCAGGAAACAGACGGAAAGTCTGATCAAGGAGGAAGACGATGGCACAGGTGATTTATGGCTCTGAAGTATCAAAAGACATCCGCGCAGAACTGAGCGAACAAATCGGGGCGCTGCGGGCTGCCGGACGGCGGATGCCGAAGCTGGCAGTGATTCTGGTTGGGGATAACCCGGCTTCGCTTTCGTATGTCACCGGCAAGGAAAAAGCCTGCACGCAGGTTGGAATGGAATCGGAGCTGATCAAGCTGCCGGCTTCGACTTCTCAGGCTGAACTGATGGCGGTGGTCCGGCGTTTGAACGAGGATCCGGCGGTCGACGGCATCTTATGCCAGCTGCCGCTGCCTCAGGGATTGGACAGCGCGCAGGTGATTCGCGAAATCCGGCCGGACAAAGATGTCGACGGCTTTCATCCGATCAATGTCGGCAAGCTGCATTTAAAAGAAGACGGCTTTGTGCCGTGCACGCCGCTGGGTTGTATGGAGCTGCTTCATCGGATGGGAATTAATCCGGAAGGCAAGCGCGCGGTCGTGCTGGGCCGAAGCAATCTGGTCGGCGCGCCGGTTGCGCGGCTGTTGTTAAATGAGAACGCGACCGTCACGATCTGCCATTCCAAAACGGAAAATCTTGCGCAGGTGTGCGCGGAAGCCGATATCCTGATCGCCGCGGTCGGCCGGGCCAAAATGGTCACGGCGGACTACGTGAAGGAAGGCGCGGCGGTGATCGACGTGGGCATCAACCGCAACGCTGAAGGCAAACTGGTCGGCGACGTGGACTTTGCGTCAGTCGAGCCGAAGGCCGGATTCATCACGCCGGTTCCCAAGGGCGTCGGGCCGATGACGATCACGATGCTGCTGAAAAATACGCTGAAGGCTTATCGTCACCATGAAGGGGAATAACCAATGATTACGGATTACGATTTAAACGACATTGTGGAGATGAAGAAGGAACATCCCTGCCACAAATCAAAATACTGGAAGATCATCCGCATGGGCGCCGACATCAAGATCAAATGTCTGGGCTGCGGTGCGGCGATCATGTTTCCCCGCTCGGAATTTGAGCGGAAATGTAAAAAACTGATTGAGAAAGCGGACAAGGCGGAGTAAAATCCGTCTTTTCTGCCGCTGACCGTCCGCTGCATCTTGAGAATCAGACTGAAAAAAGGTAAACTAATAAAGGATTTCCGCGGCCAGCTTTGCTTGAGAAGCCGCGTGAGTGAAAGGATGAAAAACTTATGTCATTAACCGCAGGTATCGTCGGACTGCCCAATGTTGGCAAGTCCACCCTGTTTAACGCCATCACCCAGAGCCAGGTCGAGGCGGCGAACTATCCGTTCGCAACGATTCAGCCCAACGTCGGCGTCGTCGAAGTGCCGGATGAGCGCATCGACAACATCGCGGCGCTGTTCAACCCGAAGAAAATTATCCGCACGACTTTCGAATTTACGGACATTGCCGGTCTGGTCAAGGGCGCGTCCAAAGGCGAAGGTCTGGGCAACCAGTTTTTGAGCCACATTCGTCAGGTCGACGCTGTGTGCCATGTCGTGCGCTGCTTTGACAACCCGGATATCACGCATGTCGAAGGCTCCGTTGATCCGATCCGCGACATTGAGATCATCAATCTGGAACTGGCGCTGGCCGACTTGCAGACGGTGGAAAACCGGATCACCAAGGTCGAACGCAAAGCCCAGGCGAAAGATAAAGAAGCCGCCGCAGAATACGCAGTGTTAAGCAAGCTGGTCGAAGCGCTGCGCGAAGGCAAAGCGGCCCGCAGCGTTGAATTAGGCAAGGAAGAAGCGCTGATTGCCAAAAGCTATCAGCTGTTGACCGCCAAGCCGATGATCTACGTCGCCAACATGTCGGAAGACGACATCGCCGATCCGGAAAACAACGCTTACTACAAGCTGGTCAAGGCGTATGCCGAAGCGGAGAACAACGATGTCATCGCGATCTGCGCGCAGATTGAGGAAGAACTGTCGTCATTGGAAAAAGAAGAGAAGCTGGCATTTCTGGAAGAGCTGGGAATTCCTGAATCCGGTCTGGACCGCGTGATCAAGTCTGCGTATCATCTGTTAGGGCTGAAGACTTACTTCACCGCCGGCGAACCGGAAGTCCGCGCCTGGACCTTCCGCGAGGGCATGACGGCGCCGGAATGTGCCGGGATTATCCACACCGATTTCCAGCGCGGCTTTATCCGTGCGGAAACGTACAGCTATGACGATTTGATGACGTATAAGAGTGAAACCGCCTTAAAAGAGGCGGGCAAGCTGCGGCTGGAAGGCAAGGATTACATCGTGCAGGATGGCGACGTCATGCATTTCCGCTTCAACGTTTAAGCTGAATATCCTCATTGATTGTTAATGCAAGCAACATCCCGGCTTCATCGCGGGATGTTTTTGCGTGGAAACTGCGTTTGCCAACCGACTTCCCATTTTGTTTGGAAAGAAACGAAATCGGTTTGGGAAAATCAGGAACTTTGTTCAATTCTGTGCGCTTTTGAGGACTTCCCTACGGGTTATTCCTTGTCATGGAACAACGGTCTATGGTAAAATTAAAACAACAGGTTGGTAAAAAAAATGAATCCACAAACAGCCCAGAAAAAAACCAAAATTGCAATCATAGGGATTTGCCTGTGCTTTTTATCGGGCAGTCTGGGGTATGTTCAGTATATGCGCACGCAGAGCGAAAACGACAGCGTTCAATATCTGGACAATGCCGCCGCCCAGCTGCAGAACACGATGATCAAACAGATTGACGGTGATTTTCAAACGCTGGAAGCGCTGGCGATCGTGCTGGGGGAAACGGGAATCAACGACGCGGAGCGGATGATCGCCATTCTGGAAACGATCAACAATCAGAATCAGTTCGTCCGGATGGGCTATGCCGATTTAAGCGGCAATGCGGATCTGGTCGATATCCGCAGCAATCATCATTTGAAAAAACAAGTAGGCCGGGAACCTTTTTTTCAGCAGACGGTGAGGGAAGGCCGCAGTCTCTCCAACCCGCAGCTGGATGAAAAACAGGAATGGATGGGCAGCTATGGAATGTTGATTAAAAACAACGCCGGCGAACCGACCGGTGTTTTAATCGCGGAGAATCTGATGGATGTTTACAGCTCTATTCTGGATGCGCCGCTGCTTAACGGCGAGGGATACAGCCTGCTTGTGGATGAAACCGGCGCTGTATTGATGCGCCCGCATCATGAGCCGCAGGCCAGGAAGCAGACACTGGCGGAGTTGGGACAATTCACGGATAAAACGCGGGATACGCTGCGGAACTGGCTGACTGAGGGACACGCCGGAAGTCTGCGCTACCGCTCTTTTACCGGACAGCCGGCGATTGCGCAGCTGGTGCCGCTGGGCGTAAATCGCTGGTATCTGTTCTGTGCGGTGCCAACGGCGGCGCTGCATAAAAATTATGACAAAACCTCGCTGGGAATGACGCTTGTCATCACGCTGGCCGCTATGATTTTTTTACTCTTGATGGAATGGCAGAACCGCAGTATGCAGGCAAATCAGAAAGCGCTGGAAACCCTGGCGTATCAGGATCCGTTAACGCAGGAAGGCAATTTTGCCTCGTTTCAGAAAGACGTTCCGGCGCTGCTCAAAAGCGGCTGTACCGTATGGTACTGCGATATCAAAAAGTTCAAATATTTCAACGATCTGTTCGGCTATGAACAGGGCGATGCACTGCTGCGTGATTTTTCCGCCGTCGTGAAAGCGTCGCTGGAGAAGGACGAGCTGTTCTGCCGGGTGTCCGGCGATAATTTTGCCGGGCTGCGGCAGACTCTGGACCCCCAGCGGCTGGCCGCCTGGTTTAACCAGCTGTTAGTGCAGCTCGATCAACAGCTTAACGAACATTCTGCGCTTGTTCATCTGGAACTGTGCATGGGCTTTTTCCCTGTCTGCGAAGACGATCTAACGCTGTCGGTGAACGAGATGGTCAACCGGGCCAACATTGCCCATCGTTCAGTAAAAGATCAGCCGGGCAATCAATTCGCTTTCTTCACCCCGCAGCTGCGCGCTCAGACGCTGCGGGAATCCGAGCTGGAAGCTCAGGCAAAAAAAGCCCTGGCACGCGGGGAATTCGAACTGTACGTCCAAGGCAAGGTCAATATTCAGCAGGACTGCCGGATCGTCGGCGGGGAATGTCTGGCGCGCTGGATTCATCCGGAGAAAGGGTTGATTCCGCCCGATCAGTTCATTCCACTGTTTGAGCACAACGGCATGATTACCCAGCTTGACCGGCTGATGTTTGAAAAAGCCTGTGCCTGGCTGCACGCCTATCTCAAAGAAGGACGCCCGCCGATCAACCTGGCGGTCAATGTATCGCGGCTGGATCTGTTTCAGGATGATTTCCTTGACTGGTATACGGCGGTCAAGCAGCGCTATGCGATTCCCGACGGTTTACTGGAACTGGAATTTACGGAAAGCGTGATGTTAAAAGACGATCAGATCTTCCTGCACGTCGTCGAGGAATTGCGCCGGCGGGGATTTATCTGTTCGCTGGATGATTTTGGCAGCGGCTATTCCTCGCTGAATATTTTGAAAAATCTTCCGATTCAGGTGCTGAAGCTTGATATTCTGTTTTTCCGCCAATCTGTGGATATCGGCCGCGAACGGATCATCATCCGCAATATTCTGACGATGGCGCATGAGCTGCAGATGAAAACGATTGCGGAAGGGGTGGAAACGGCGGAACAGGTGGAGTTCCTGAAGGCTGCCGGCTGCGATATCGTCCAGGGCTATGTGTATTTCAAACCGATGCCGCTGGCGAGCTTCGATCAGGTGCTGCGGGAGGAACTGGATCAGCCACAGAACTGCCAAACACGCGAAGCGGCGGTCGGATCACGGCGCTAACGTAAAAACATAACGCAAAAACCCACTCGCAAGGTGGGTTTTATCGTAACTTAGGATTACAGGAAACTTCTGCGATAAAGCCGCAGGGACAACCTCATGGTTTGTCCTTGATTCTTAATTCATTCCGGATTAAGCAGCATTTCGTTGGAGCTTAACAGCTGCTGCCGATAGACGGAGGGCGAACATCCGGTATATTTGCGGAAGCTGGCTGAAAAATAATCAGCGTTCGCAAAGCCCAGCTGCTGCGCGATCATCTTGATCGGAACATCCGGATTGCTTAAGTATTCCCGCGCTAAATGCAGACGATATTCCAGAATGAAATTCTGCGGCGATTGCGAGGTATGTTCCTTAAACAGTTTGTACAAATAGATCTCGCTGATATTCAGGCTGTCCGCGACTTCTTTTACCATCAGATGATCGCCGATGTGCTGATAGACATAACTGACGGCCCGGCTGATCAGATAATGAGTGGAACTGATCGGAATCGGCCGCAGAGTCAAAACGGCTTTTCCCTGTTGGGCCATACGCACCATTTTGATCAGCAGCGAACAGAACAGGTTCTGAACGATCAGACAGGAACCCATTTCAGCATCGGCGGCTTCGTCAAAGATCCGTTCCAGCAAGTAGCGGAGGATCTGGCGATCGTTGTCGCGGACCTGATAGAAGGGGAACCATTCCAACAAGCGCGTCATGAATTCGCTGCGCATCGTCAGATTGCTGACGTCAAAGTTAATGAAGTAGGTTTCCACTTCTTCCTTCGGATTGGCCTGCGTTAAAATCCCGCGCGGAGGAATGATCACGGCGTGTCCGGCATGGACGGGAAGCGCCTGATCGTCAATCAAAAGCAGAGCTTTGCCGCGGACAACGTAATTGACGCGGAACAAATGGACGTAGGACTGCGGATTTTCCTCAGCCTGCGCTAAAATGCGGCCGGCGCAAAACGCTTTCAGGCGGTAATGGTAAAGCCGCTCGCTCAGCGGATCGGATTGAATCATATATTGAAAAAGTTCGTTGGACATGCCGATCACTTCCTTGAAATCAGTATACCAGAATTTCCTTGAAAGATTATAAAAATGATCGAAACGGCAGGACAGGGCTTTTCTGCCGTCATGAAAAGCTGTTTGTTTCATGGATTCCGATCTCTTTTGTGTTCTGCCGCAGCGCCGGATTGTTTTTTTTAACGCTTCATGAACTGGATTAAAACAGAAAGAAAAGCGGGATTGCGGCTTAGCGGGCCGGCTCTGAAAGAAGGATAAAGATTCTATGAAAATCATTGAAAAGGGATTTCAAGGCGGGCAAAATATGGTAAAATAGAGATATATAAAAGGAGGCCTTGATTATGAAACTGATCTTAGCCATTGTCTCGAATGATGATAGTTCCAGTGTTTCTTCTGCTTTAACCAAAGCCAATTTCCAGGTGACCCGGCTGGCGACGACCGGCGGATTCCTGCGGGCAGGCAATACAACGATGATCGTCGGTACAGATGACGATAAAGTGGATCAGGCGATTGAAATTATCGGCAATGAAAGTAAGCGCAGAACAGAAATCGTTCCGTCAACCGCTTCTTACGATATTGGCCGTTATGCTTCGTTCCCGGTTGAAGTCCAGGTCGGAGGGGCCACAATCTTCGTGCTGGATGTTGAGAAATTCCTGAAACTGTAATCCTGAATCAAAGAACGGAGGCAACAAGCTTCCGTTTTTTCATTTGGTTGATTCAAAAGACAGGCATTGAAAAAGAAGGCTTGGGAATGCAGTAAAATCCGGAAGATCGGGAGTGGGGAAAAGTTCTCGGGAAACTCTGTTTAAAACAGAAGAAAACGATCCATCCTGAAAGCAGGAGGACGGATCAAAATGAAAAAATGTATGGTGATGTACTCGTCATCGACCGGCAATACAGAACAGATGGCTCAGGCGATTGCGGAACAGGCGCGAAAAGAAGGCGCGGAGGTGGTTCTGTGTCCGGCCTCGGCGTTGCCTGCCGCGGAGCTGCCGACGATCACACATTGGGCGCTGGGCTGTTCGGCCCATGGCGTCGAGGAGCTGGATGGCGACGAGTTTCTGCCGGCACTGGCCCAGATAGAACCGTATTTACGGGGCAAACCGGTGTTGTTGTTCGGCTCTTACGGCTGGGGTGCGGGTGCGTACATGAAACCCTGGGAAGAACGGACAAGGCTGACGGGCGGCGAGCTGTGCGGCGAGGGTTTTGTGTTTGAGGGCGCACCGGCGGAAGCGGCATTGGAAGAAGGAAAGCAACGGGCGAAGATCCTGCTGGCGCAGTGAATCTTCGCTTTTCTTATGGTGTCAGCCCGCTGCGTTTTGTGATACACTGAAAGCATGAACGGAGGGATCAGCCATGCGCACGATGACGAAAGAACAAGCCTTGCGCCATCAGCGGCACGCTCATCATTTAGATGAGAAACTGCCGCGGGCACAAAGACTTGAAGCGGTTTCGGCCTGCGGAATCGTCAACAGTCCGCCCGGCAGCTGGGAACTGGCGATGGCGGTGCGGGTTGCGGAACTTGAGCGCAGCGATCTGCGGCAGGATTTGATCGAAACGAAATGTCTGATGCAGACGTGGAGTCTGCGCGGTGCGCCGACGATATTTCCGCTTGCGGAAGCGGGAACGTTTTTAAGCGCGCTGGCGGCGCAGCCGGAGGAAGTGCCGATCTACGCGCAGCCGCTGTCCTATACCGCGCAGGCGTTAGGCGCTGACCGCAATGTCTTGCTGGAAGCGCTGCGCCGGGCCTGCGCGGTGCTGGAGCACAACCGGATCGTAAGCAAAGCCCGGCTTGATCATGTTTTAGCCGAAGCCATGAAGCCGTATTTGCCGGATCCCATCCGTGAACGGGCGGATGCCCCGTCGCTGGTAGCGGAAAAACAGACGCTACTGGAAGCGGCCGTGTCGTATTTGCTTCGACAATGTGCTTTGGAAGGCCGCGTGATGATGGGAGAACGTCAGGGGAATCAGCCGTCGTTTACCAGTCCTGCTGCCGAGCTTGGACAAGCTTTGGATTTACAGGCGCAGCCTTCGCGGATTGTGGAAAAGTTTCTGCATTGTTATGGCCCGGCGACGGTGCAGGATTTTGCCCGCTGGAGCGGATGCGGCCTGCCTCAGGCAAAACGACTGTGGGCTTTAACTGAAGAGGAGCGGGTGGAAATCGAAGTGGAAGGGCAGCGCGGATGGATGCTGGAAGCGGATCTTGATCTGTTGGTAAGTCTGCCGCCGGAGGAATCCAAGATTCAGCTGCTCGGTCCGCACGATCCGTTTCTGGATCTGCCTCAGCGCAGCTGGATTCTGCCGGACAAAGCGGCGCAGAAGAAAGTCTGGCGGACAGTCGGCAGTCCCGGCGTCCTTCTCAAAGATACGCGGATTGTCGGATTCTGGAATGCGCGCGTTCAACGGGAGAAGGCAGCCGTGCAGGTTACATTGTGGGAATCCCTGAACGAAGCGGAGCATTCCTGCATTCACAGGGAAATGGCCCGGCTGCAGGAGTTTCTCGGCCGGACACTGGAAACCTGCCGGTTTCTGGAATAAGCCAGACATGCCAGGGAATGGCTGGCTGATACAGCCCGGTTTCCCGGCTCGAAAACAAAGCATATCCAATAGGAGAAAAGGGGGAATCACGATGAGATTCAGGGTGACGAAAGAAGAAGATCTGCCGGCGGTCATGACGATTCTGCATCAAGCTCAGGCATATTTTAAAGCTCATGGAATTGATCAGTGGCAGGATGGCTATCCTGACGAAGCGACTCTGCGCCGGGATATTCAAAACGGAACCGCCTATGTCGCCGAGCTTGACGGCGCGGTAGCTGCCTGCGCGACGATCGCTTTTGCGCCGGACGAAAATTACACGACGATGGTCAGCGGCCAATGGCTGACCGAGAGGCCGTATGCCGTAATCCACCGGATCGCGGTTGACGATAAGCTCAAAGGTCAGGGGATTGCCGGCTGGATTCTGGAACAGGCGGAACAGATGTGCCGGCAGCGTGGGGTAGAGAGTTTGAAAATCGACACGCATCAGGACAATACTTCGATGCGGCGGCTGTTGGAAAAACACCATTATCAATATTGCGGCGTCATTCAGCTGCATCGCGATCTGAGTCTGAGGGTCGCTTATGAAAAGAGGTTAGATGAGAAATGAGCACAACGCAATGGGAATTACTTCAAAAGATCGGCTTTGTAAGAGTCAGCGGCACGGCAGAGGAAAAACGGGCGGCGGAGATTCTGCGGGATGAAATTGAGGAACGCGGGGAAAAAGCCCGGCTGGAAATGTTTGAGGTTCCCGGCTGGAAGATCGAACAAGTCCGCTGCGCTACCGAAAAGAACAGCTATCCGGTCACAGCCTATGGCAACTGCGGGGAAACCGACGAAAGCGGCCTGACCGCGCCGTTCTATTATATGGAAATCCCCGGGCCTGTCAGTCTCCAGCAGGCCAGCGGGAAGATCGTGCTGGTCAACGGTTATCTGAACTATAAGCTGTATCAGGCGTTGATTGAAAGCGGCGCGGTGGGGTTTATCACTTATAACGGCGAAGCCCGCGATGAGGAGGAAGCCACGGATATCGCCCATCGCGAGCTGCGGGAAAAGCTGGCACAGCTGGGGAAACTGCCGGGCGTGAACATGTCGATACACGACGCGATGCGGCTGGTTCAGGAAAACCCGAAAATGGTCACGCTGGTCGTGCGTCAGAAATCTGCACCGGCGGTTTCGCAGAACGTCATTGCGGAGATTCAGGGCTTAACCCGGCCAGAGGATGTGATCGTGCTGACGGCGCATTATGATTCAGTCGAATACAGCACCGGCGTCTACGACAACGGGGCGGGCAGCGTGATTCTGATGGCGCTGCTTCAGCACTACCACGACCATCATCCCAACCGCACGCTGCGCTTTATCTGGTGCGGCAGCGAGGAACGCGGGCTGTTAGGCTCGCATGCTTATGTCGACACCCATGAGGAAGATTTAAAAGCGATCCGCTTCAATCTGAACGTCGACGTGGCCGGCGCAATTCTGGGTCATGACAGCGCCTGGTGCTTAGGCCCGCAGTCGTTGGAAGCGATGGTGCAAACCTATGCTGCCCAGACCGGGATTCAGCTGGAAGTCAAAAGCGACGTGTACTCCAGCGACGAAGTGCCGTTTTCCGATCAGGGCATTCCGTCGGTCAGCTTTATGCGTTTTGGTGAAAAGGGAGCCAATTATATCCACAACCGTCACGACGTCCTGCGCTATCTCAGCCCTGAAAGTCTGGAAAAAACGACGGAGCTGGTGCTGAATTTTCTGGATCAGCTCGATCAAAGCGCCGTCTTCCCGATTGAACGGACGATCCCGGAGGATCAGAAAAAGAAGATCGACGCGTATCTGAACAAGAAATCGGAAAAGCAATAACAGGATCTGAAAGCGGCTGCCGCAAAGCGCCGCTTTTTCATATAAAAACAGCAGTGACGCATCACTTTCCATGAAGACAAAAAGCTCTTCCCGTTTACGCAATTCCTGCCGTGCGGCTGTCGATTTATGGTAAAATAAAGAAAATGAAGGGGACGGGAAGCGCGATGAAGTTCAGCATCCGGCATAAAATCATTTTCTTTTTTTCGCTGGCCAGCCTGCTGGTCTTTTCCGCGCTGGGGGCGTATATCGGCTTTGCGGTGCGCCCCCGGACGATGACCCAGACCCGCTTCGCAATCAGCCAGATGGTCGAATCAAAGGCCAACGAGGTCAGCATGTGGGTGAAGCGCATGGCGGTGGAATACCGCACGATCGCCGCGATTCCGGCATTCAGCTCAATGGATGTGCGCGAGATTACGCCGCTGATCGACCGCTTCACCGAGCTTTACAAGAAGAATGGGGAAACGATGGAAACGTTCTCCTATATCGGGAAAAACGGCTTCTGCTGGATCAACTCCAGCGCTGTGGAAAATCTGATGGATCACACCGACTACCAACAAGCCTATCAGAATGACCGTGAATTTATTCTGTCGCTGCCGGTGACCAATCCCGAACACCGTCAGGTGATGTTGTTTTACTATCCGATTTTAGGCAGCACGGGGATCAAGGAAGCCCTGATCTGCGCGGCGATCCCGACAGTGCGCTTAAAGGAAATCGTCAATCCGGTTCAGATCTACGAAGGCCGCAGCTGGGTCATGACGCGCAACAAAGACCTGATCACGACCGACGAGGAATATTTCGTTGAAAATGTTCTTTCCCGCAGCGCGTTGGATCAGCTGGATATGCGCTCGATTACCAGCTCCGACCAGTTCCGTGTCCGCGACGCCCGGGGAAAGCAGGCGACGTTGTTTGTTTCGCCGGTTACGGAATATGACGACTGGGTATTCTGCACGCTGGTGCAGGACTCCGTGATCGGCCGCTCAACCCATCAGATTTTAATCGGCGTGCTGATTCTGTTCTGCGTGCTGTTGTTGATCAACATCGTGATGGGCGCTTCGTTAGTGCAGTGGGTGCTCAAGCCGATCCGCTCGCTGCAGGGACGGATGAAAAAGGTCGAGGAAGGTACGCTGGACGCCTACTACACGCTGCCGGGCACGCATGATGAAATCGACTCGCTGGGTCAATCCTACAACGCGATGCTTGACGAGATCATTTCGCTGATCGATCGGATTTATCAGGAACAGGCGGAAAAACGCCAGGCTGAGCTGAAGGTGCTGCAGGCGCAGATCAAACCGCATTTCCTGTACAACACGCTGGATAATCTCAAATGGATGGCGAAGGCTCAGGGCGCCGACGAGGTGGCCAAAGCGATCACCTCGCTGTCGACCTATTTCCGGATCTTTTTAAGCAACGGTCAGGAAAAGATTACGCTGGCTCAGGAATTCAAACATACCGAGGCATATTTGACGATGCAGAAAATCCGCTATGGTCAGAAGCTGAATTCCACGCTGGAGCTGGCGGAGGACGCGCGCGATTTGCCAATGCTGAAAATTCTGATTCAGCCGTTAGTGGAAAACGCGATCAATCACGGGCTGAAACCCAAGGAGAACGGCGGAACAATACAGGTCAGCGCCCGCTTGATCGGGGATCGGCTGGAAATTCAGGTGCGGGACGACGGCGTAGGGATGGATGAAGCCACGCTGACGGCGCTGCGCGAAGCGCTGCAAAAGGAACAGATGGAAGGCCATTACGGATTGCAGAACGTCTTGCGCCGCTGCCGGATTGAATATGGCGAAAAAACTCGTCTGAGCATTGACAGCACCCCTGGCGTCGGCACGTGCGTGACGCTGACGCTGCCGGTGAAAGGAAAGGAGGAATCGGTATGATCCGCGCTTTGGTCGGGGACGATGAAGAAAATATCCGCAAGGGCTTAATCCGTCAGATCGAATCGCTGGATCTGGGAATTCAGGTGGTCGCGGCTGCGGAAAACGGCCGGCAGGTCATGGAATACTATGAGAAGATGACGCCCGATCTGCTCGTTCTGGATATCAACATGCCATTAATGAGCGGGCTGGAGTGTATCGAACAAATCCGCGCGCAGGATCCCGACTGCGTGATTCTGATTCTTTCCGGCTACGATCATTTCAGCTATGCCCAGAAAGCGATCCAGCATCACGTCGATTTCTATTTGTTGAAGCCGGTGGAGGATGAGGAGCTGGAAGACGCGCTGCGTCAGTCCGTGGCGCGCTTTCAGCAGCGCATGGAACAACGCAAGCTGATCCGCCAGGTGAAGGAAGCCGAGCCGGAGCCGGCGTCCCTGATCCGTTATTTATATGAACATTTTACCGATCCGGATCTTAACGCCGAGAAGCTGCAGGAACAATTTTCGATCAGCCATTCGACGCTGTTCAAGCTTGTGAAAACCGCGACGGGCAAGACGCTGGTGGAATTGATCACCGACCTGCGGATGGAGCTGGCGCAGAAGCTGTTAGCCCAAAAGGAACTGCCGGTCAAGGAAATTGCCGGACGGTGCGGGTACAGCGATCAGTTTTATTTCTCCCGGATTTTTAAGAAGCAAACAGGTCTTTCGCCCAAAGAATACCGCGGCGAAGTGACGAAGGGGGATTCTGAATGAAGCGGGCATTGACCGCGCTGGCCTTGTGTCTGGCGCTTTCCGGCTGCACTGCCTCTTCAGCCGCAAAGGGGAAGATGGATGAACAGGGCCGCATCAGCGGGACATTTACCGGTACGGGTCAGGGGAAGCAGGGCGAGATCAAGGTCGATGTGATGATCGACCGCAACCAGATCCAGCACATCGAGATTCTCTCGCATAATGAAATCCCGGGCTTCGATACGGCGATGGTGCAGATGAGCGATGAAATTCTGTCGAAGAACTCGCTTCAGGTCGAGGTCGTCAGCGGCGCGACGTACACGTCAAAAGGTTTTCTGGAAGCCGTACAGGATGCGCTCGATCAGGCCGGGATCCGCGAGGATCAGCTGGGCTGGAGCGACGAGGAAAACGAGGAACAGGAAATCGCATGCGACGTGCTGATCGTCGGCGGTGGGGGCGCGGGTTTCGCAGCGGCAATCGAAGCGCTGACGCAAAGCCATGATGAAGTTTGCATTGTGGAAAAAATGTCCTTTGGCGGCGGTAATACGCGGATGTCGGGCGGGGAATTTGCCGCGCCAGGCAACTGGGTGCAGCTTCAGGAGGGCATCGACAACGACAGTCCTGAATTGTTTTATGAGGATTTAATGAAGGGCGGGAAAAATCTCGGCAATCCGGAGCTGGTGCGGATTCTGGCGGATAACGCTTTAAGCAACGCCGAGTGGCTGCGCGATACCGTCGGCGTGCAGTACCGCGATCATCAGTCGTGGTATGGCGGGCATACTGTGGCGCGCACGCTGTGGCCGATCGGCGATGGTCCGCAGTATGTGGAAACGTTGATCCGCAAGGCGGAAGCGTCAGGCGTAAAGGTGGAGTACAACACCCGCGCCGAGCGTTTCCTGCAGGATGAAACAGGCCGGGTGATCGGCGTGGAGGCCACCCGCGGCGGCCGGCCGCTGCGCTTTTACGCGCGCAAAGGCGTCATTTTGACGACCGGCGGCTTCGGCGCGAACGTGGAAATGCGGATGCAGTATGACACACATTGGAACAAGCTCGACGCGAGCATCCCGACGACCAACTCCCCGGCGATCACCGGGGACGGGCTGCGGATGGCGGAAGCGATCGGCGCGAATCTGGTGGGAATGGAATACATTCAGCTCTATCCGGTCAACAATCCGGCTACTGGCAACTATTATTTTCTTGATTACGCCCGCCTGACCGCCAACGCGCTGTTAGTCAATAAGGAAGGGCAGCGGTTTGTCGACGAAAAGGAAACGCGCGATAATTTATCCGAAGCTGCGCTGAATCAGACCGGTGCGATGATCTATGAACTGATCGAGCAGTCGGTTGTCGACGAGATGCAGCTGGATGAAATGATTGAAGCGGAGGTGCAGCGTTGTTATGACCAGGGCGTGCTGGCGATGGGGACGCTGGAAGAATGCGCGGCATTCTTCGACATTCCGGTTAAGACGCTGCAAGCGACGGTGGATCGCTACAATCAATACGCCGCAGCCGGTCAGGATCCGGATTTTGGCCGGACCGATCAGCTGCAGCCGTTAGGGGAAGGTCCGTATATGATGTTCTCCGCCGTCGTGTCCGTCCATCACACGATGGGCGGTGTGCAGATTGACACCGAAGCCCGCGTCCTTGATACCGAAGGCCACCCGATTCCGGGCCTGTATGCGGCTGGGGAAGTGACGGGCGGGATCCACGGCGCAAACCGTTTGGGCTCCTGTTCAATTCCCGATACCGTGACGTTCGGCCGGATCGCAGCCCGCAGCGCGCTGGCGATGAAATAGATCGTTAGCATTGAAAATCAACCCGGCTTTCCGCTACAATAAAGACATTGATTTGAATGAAGGATACAGGAGGAAATCCATGATATTTTTATGCTACCCGAAATGCAGTACATGCATGAAAGCGAAGAAACATCTGAATCAGCTGGGGCTGTCGTTTGAAGAACGCGATATTTCCCGGGAAAATCCGACCGCGGAAGAACTGGAACGGTGGATCGCGCTCAGCCACCTGCCGGTAAAGAAATTCTTCAATACGTCCGGCCGGCTGTATCAGTCGCTGCAGCTGAAGGAAAAACTGCCGCAGATGAGCGAACATGAGATGATCGCGCTGTTGGCCAGCGACGGGATGCTTGTGAAACGTCCGCTGTTAATTAAGGAAGACAAGGTGTTAGTCGGCTATCAGGCCGAGGCCTACGCCGCGTTAGTATGAAGATTCTGTTATCGCCGGCCAAAACCTTCCGCAGGCAGCCGCTGCCGGATGTGCCTGCCGGGCAGACTCCGCAGTACATGGAAACGACAGAGCTGCTTCATGAGGAACTGAAAAAACTGACCGTCGATCAATGGCAAAAGCAGTTTAAGCTTTCGGAAAAAGCAGCGCTGGAAAGCAAAGCGCGGATGAATCAGCCGCAGCCGGCGGCCGCCGCGCTGGCCGCTTTTCATGGGGAAGCATTCCGCAATTTCCAGGCAGAAACCTTGAGCGCGGAGGACTGGCGCTATTGCGAGGAACACCTGCGGATTTTATCCGCGTATTACGGTTTGTTAAGACCGCTGGATTTCATTCGGCCGTACCGGCTGGATCCGCTCGATAAAGCCGGCACGCTGACGCCGTTAACCTTGTGGAAGCCGCTTATAAGGCAGGCCTTAGATGGCGAGGAGGTACTGATTCTGGCGTCGCAGGAGTATGCCCGGATGGTCGATGTTTCCGATGCGGTGACGGTACAGTTTGTGAAGAACGGCCGGAAGGCGCCGTCGATGGAAGCGAAGAAGCTGCGCGGCAGGATGGCGCGTCAGATCGTCAATCAGCGGATCACGCGGCGCGCGGACGTGCGCTTGCTGAGCGTGGCGGGCTATCGTTACCAGAGGGAGCTTTCCACGGCGGAGGTCTGGGTGTTTGCAGAGGGGGAACAGGAATGAAAAACAAAGGGGTTCAGTTTATTTTATTGTCCGCATTTTTCTTCGCGGTCATGAATTTGTTCGTCAAATTATCCGGCGATCTGCCGTCGATTCAGAAAAGCTTTTTCCGCAATCTGGTGGCGGCCGGGGTTGCGGCGGCGATCTTGGTCCGCAGTCATCAGGGGTTTGAATTCCAGAAAAAGAATCTGCCGCTGCTGATCCTGCGCTCGACGCTCGGTACGATCGGCATTCTGTGCAATTTTTATGCGGTCGATCATCTGGTGATGTCCGACGCGTCGATGTTAAGCAAGCTTTCGCCGTTTTTCGTCATCATCTTTTCGGCGCTGTTCCTGAAGGAAAAAGCCGATAACGTGCAGAAGCTGAGCGTTGTGGCGGCGTTTGTCGGCAGTCTGTTTATCATTAAACCGGGCTTGCGGATCGAACAGATCGTGCCGTCGTTAGTCGGTTTTGCGGGAGCAATGGCCGCCGGCAGTGCGTACACGTGCGTGCGCGGGCTAAGTCAGCGCGGCGAGCGCGGACCGCTGATCGTCTTCTTCTTTTCCGCTTTTTCCTGTCTGGTGACGCTGCCGTATCTGGTGTTCAGCTTCGCGCCGATGACGCTGTTTCAGCTGATCTCGCTGTTGTTAGCGGGGGTGGCCGCGGCCTGCGCCCAGTTCAGCGTGACGGCGGCATACAGCTATGCCCCGTCCAAGGAAATTTCAGTGTTCGATTATTCCCAGGTCGTCTTCTCGGCAATCCTGGGCTGGATTGTCTTTGGTCAGATCCCGGATGCGCTGTCGTTTGTCGGCTACGCACTGATCATCGCCGTTGCGGTGCTGTTGTACCGGCATAATCAGAAGGTCGGCGGATGATTAAAGAAGGTGCGCTTTATCCCGTGTATGTCAGTTCTTTTCCACAATGGCTGCGTCCGTGGATGGAAATCCCCGCAATGAAGCGGCTGAAAGACATTGGCATGAACTGCGGGCTGGAATATACCCGGTACCCGATCTATCGCCATCTGACGAAACCCTATTTCCGTTATGAACACAGCGTTGGAACCGCGTTGATCGTCTGGCATTTCACGCAGGATCGGGCTCAGACAATCGCGGCGCTGCTTCATGATATCAGCACGCCGGTGTTCGCGCATGTGATCGACTTCCTCAACGAGGATCATCTGACGCAGGAATCGACGGAAGGGCCGACGCGCCGGGTGATTGAACAGTCGCCGGAATTGCAGCGGCTGTTAACTCGCGCCGGACTGAGTACGGAACAGGTGTGCGATTATCATCACTATCCGATTGCGGATAACGATTCGCCGCAGCTGTCGGCAGACCGGCTGGAATATACGCTGGGCAACGCGCTGGCGTTTCAAGCCTATCCTTTGGATCGGCTGCGGGCGATCTATGCGGATCTGATCGTCGCTCATGATGAACACGGTCAGCCGGAGCTGGTGTTTCGCTCCTTCAGGCGGGCACGGGAATTCGCACGGCTGGCTTTGATCAATTCCTGGATTTATGTCGCGGATGAGGATCGCTATGCCATGCAGCGGCTGGCGGATTTAATCCGGTCTGCACTGCATCGCCGCGTGTTGTCGCTGGAGGACTTGATGACGAGTGAACCGCAGGTCATTGCCAGGCTGAAACAGGAGGATCAAAGCTGTAAGGCATGGGACGCCTATTGCCAGCTGCATCAGCTGCGCCGGGCGGTCGTACCGGGGCAAAAGGAAGGTTGGCTGCAGGTCAAAGCGAAGCGGCGCTGGATCGATCCGCTGGTGCTGAATCAGGGGCGGTTAAGCAAGCTTGATCCGTTTTATAAGGCGGAGATCGAAGCGTTTCTGCATCAGGATCAAACGATCTGGCTGAAAGAAATTTCCAACGAAAAATAACGGCAGAAAAGAATCTGCCTTTTTTGTTGACAGAACAGTTATCCTGTGGTAACATTTAATCATAAGTTAAATAATACTAACTTAAATGCAGCTAAAATCTCCTCTCTCCTGCATGTGTATCAAGTTCGCTGCGGTCCCGGATTTTCACTTTCAAAGGAAAGGTGAAAATTCCGCAGCCTCCTCTTATTGATCATCCTCACCCCCTGTATTTCCTAACAATTTCCCCCCAGGAAAATCAATCAGGATGATCAAAATCTTAGCTCTCTTTCGCTGGCGGCAGAGAGCTTCTTTTACTTTTGCTTCCCCCTTGCCTGCGGGCAACTTACAACACTGAAGTTGCCTTACGCTAATAAAGTTAGTTAATCTTAACTAAATGCGTTGACATGGCTGGGGACCATGCTAAAATTGTACTGGAACAGTTAGAAAGAAGGAATGGCATGACCTTATTTGATTGTCAGGTCGGCGAAAAAGCGGAGGTTCTCGGCGTCAGCGGGGAACGGGCGATCCGCAAACGTTTGATCGATATGGGAATTACCACAGGCACTGTCCTGTTTATCAGAAAAGTAGCGCCGCTGGGCGATCCGATTGAGATTCGCTGCCGCGGTTATGAATTATCGCTGCGCAAAGACGAGGCGAAAACGATAGAAGTCAGGAGGGTCGGTTAATGAATTTTAAAGTCGCCCTCGCAGGCAATCCGAATTCCGGAAAAACGACGCTGTTTAACCGGCTGACCGGTTCCAGGCAGCATGTCGGCAACTGGCCGGGCGTTACGATTGAGAAAAAAGAAGGTTCCTTTCAGATTGAGGAGCATGAAATCACGCTGGTCGATCTGCCGGGAATTTATTCGATGTCCGTTTACAGCATGGAGGAAATCGTCGCGCGTGATTTCATCATGGACGAACATCCGGATTTGATTTTAAACATCGTTGACGGCACCAACATCGAGCGCAACCTGTACCTGAGCTTACAGCTGAAGGAGCTGGGCATCCCGATGGTCATCGCGGTGAACATGCTTGACGAGCTGAAGGGCAAAGGCATAACGATAGATTTGAAAAAACTGGCAGCGCTGTTAGATACGCCGGTTGTCGCAATCAGCGCGAAAAACGGCAGCGGCATGGAAGAACTGATTCATGAGCTGGTTCACAACACACACAGCTCGGTATTGGACTACGATCCGGCGACAGAAGCGATCCTGAAACAGATCAGCGTGATCCGCGAAGCCTGCCGGCACGATCATGTCCACGACAAGTTCTATGCGATGAAAATGCTGGAAAACGACGAGGTGATCGTCCGCGATCTGCGGATGTCCAAAGCGCAGCTGAACGAACTGGAGTCGCTGCAGAAGCAATTCTGCGCTCAGCGGGGACAACGGGAAATCGACATGGCGGTCGCAGACATGCGCTACGCATTGATCGAAGCGATGATGAAGCAATGCGTAAAAAAGAGCGACAGCGAGACGTCGGTTTCCGACCGCATCGACATGATCGTCACCAACAAGTATTTGGGGATTCCGGTTTTCTTTCTGATCTTATTTTTAATGTTCATCGTGACCTTCGGCCCGATCGGCGAAGGGCTGAAGGGCTGGGTTGAAACGTTGATCAACGACGTGCTCGCAGCAAATCTGTTAGTGGCGCTGACTTCGATGGCCGTGGCGCCGTGGGCGCTGGATCTGGTCAACACGGTGATCGGCGGGGTGGGCAGCGTGCTGTCGTTCATGCCGCAGATCATGCTTCTGTTCTTATTTCTGTCAGTGCTGGAAGACAGCGGTTATATGTCCCGGGCGGCGTTTCTGATGGATGGGATGCTGCGCAAGATCGGTCTGAATGGCAAGGCGTTCATTCCGATGCTGATGGGGTTTGGCTGTACAGTGCCGGCCGTCATGGCTTCGCGGGTGCTGGAACATGAACAGGACCGCAAGATGACGATCCTGTTGATTCCGTTTATGTCCTGCGGCGCGAAGCTGCCGGTCTATGCCCTGTTTGCCGGGATTTTCTTTCCGGAACATTCCGGCGTGGCGATCTTCAGCATGTATGTGCTGGGCATTCTGGTTGCGATTGGCTGCGGCTTCCTGCTTCGCCATACGGTGTTTAAAGAGAATGAATCCACATTTATTTTAGAGCTGCCGCCGTATCGGATTCCGTCGTTTCAGGTCACGATGATCCACATGTGGCAGAAGGCCAAGGGGTTCCTGATCAAAGCCGGAACGATCATCTTCTCGATGACGGTGCTGCTGTGGGTGCTGACCAATTTCAGCTTCACACTGCAGATGGTGGCGGATCCGACTTCGAGTATTCTGGGGACGATCGGCCGGTTGATCGCGCCGCTGCTGATCCCGCTGGGCTTTGGCCACTGGCAGTCGGCGATCGCGCTGATTTCCGGGCTGATCGCGAAGGAGAGCGTCGTCTCGTCGATGGCGGTCATGTACAACGTCGGCAATGTTTCGCAGCTTTCAGGCGTTTTGACCCGCGTCTTCACGCCGGCCTCGGCGATCGCGTTCATGACGTTTGTGCTGCTTTACGCGCCATGCGTCGCGGCCATTTCAGCGATTCACTCGGAGGCGGGCAGCTGGAAATATACGCTCAAGTCGATGGGCTTTCAAATCAGCGTGGCCTATTGCGTTTCCTTTGTCGTGTACCATGTCGTTTCCTTATTTATATAAGTCGATAATTTCTGCTGCCAAGACAATCTCAAAAAAGGGCTGAGGAATCCGATTCGGATTCCTTTTTGCGAGGGGGAATAGCCTGATGAAAACGTTCTGTTTCCATCATAAGAAAAATAAGCACGACGCAGAATGCACTGCGGGCTGCTTACAGCTGATATTGTGGGGGGTTCAGGATCTGAGACCGCCGGACGCAGTTTAACCTGTCCGTCTGGCCGACGCTGTACCCGCGCGAGCAAAGGCTGGGGCTGCCGGTTCAGTTTGGGATTCAAGCTTGGAATTTGCGAAGAAAGAAAGCGGTTTAGTTGTTCTGATTCAAAGGATTTGTTATAATAAAAAGCAGAAAGCGAGGGCAGGATCATTATGGAACGAATTAATGAATCATCAGAGAATTATCTGGAAAGCATATTGATTCTGGAACAGCGCAACCCGAGCGTCAGAATGAGCGACATCGCCGCCATGCTTCACGTCAGCAAGCCCAGCGTCAATAAGGCGATGGGCGTCCTGAAGGATGCCGGCTACATTCATCAGGAAATTTACGGTACGATCCACCTGACCGAATCCGGCCGCCAATATGCCGAAAAAGTTTACAGCCGGCACATTTTGTTTAAACGATTTCTGACGGAAGTGCTGGAAGTCGACGAACCGACAGCGGAGGAAGATGCCTGTCATATGGAACATTGTGTCAGCGATGAAACCATGGACAAACTGCGGATCTTCCTGACTGAGGCGCTGGAACGCAACGCACAGAAAAACAAGTAATTCACGAAAGCGGCGAAGGCCGCTTTTCTGATGGTGCCGCGCAAGATCGGTCGCCGCAAAAAGGCCGCCGCAAAACATTCGGGAGGTCAAATTCAGCCGGGATTGCGCGAACATTGCCGATGACAGAGCAGGCATGTGTCCGATCCTTTTCTGCGGTCCTTTTGTTTTGGATCGTTGAAGGTAAAAACAAAAAACGTCGTTTCTGATAATAGAACGACGTTTTTCGATGAAACATCCGCAATCACTGAGATTGCGATGCGTCTGTTTCGCTGATTCTTATAGAACAGCGGTGCAGGGAAGCTTATTTCACTTCCTGGATTGAAGAAGCGACATGCTGAGCCGCGATTCTTCCAAACGTGATCGCGTTGGAAATGGTATAACCGTTGGAATTGGTCACGGTGGTCACTTCACCCGCGGCATACAAGCCGTCAATGACGCTGCCGTCAATCCGCGTAACCTGAGCGCTGCTGTTTTTCGTGATCCCGCCATGACAAACGCTGGAGAAGAACGTCGTCTTTAACGCATAGTACGGGCCCGTTGAGATCGGGAACCAGAACTGCGCGGTGCGGCCATAATCTTCATCTTCCATCTTTGCCGCAAAGGAGTTCCAGCGATCAACGGTGGCTTTTAACGTTTCCGCGTCGATTCCGGTTTTCTGCGCCAGCTCATCCAGCGTATCCGCAACGACGACGCCTTCATGATCCTTAGCCGCGTCTGCGATCTGCATCATTTCCAGCGATGCTTCGTCGGCAAGACTCCAGAAATAATCGACGCCGGTTCTTCCATACAGATCAACGACGTCATCTTTGATTTCCTGATTCCAGGTCTGCGCCGTTCTTTTCTCATCCATAAAGCGGCGGCCATCCTGACCGACAAAGATCGTAAACATATATGGGAACTGGCTCGTACGGTTTTCAACCTCGCGCAGATAGACCTGAATCTGATCAAGATTCTGAACGCCTGCGCCCACCGCAGCAGCCATCACCAGACCATCGCCGGTCTGATAAGCTAAATTCGACGTCTGAAAATAGCGGTTCTGCTCGGCCACGGCAGCCATCAAATCCCCGTTGGCGCTGTATCCGCCGGTAGCCATGAGCGTCGCCCTGGCTTTAATCCGGATTGTTTCGCCGTTTTCGTTCACACATTCCGCGCCGATGACACGGCCTTCCTCCATGATTAAGGCTTTGGCTTCCGTATTCAGCCGCACGTCGATGGAACGATCCGCAACAGCTTTTTCAAACGGTTCGCGCAAGCCGGAACCTTCGCCTTCGACCAGATGGATGGTCGGGAACGTACCGTAACCGTCTTTAACGATGACCTCCGGCTGAAACGGAACGCCCAGCGTATTGATCATCCAGTCGATCGTTTTGCCGGCGCTTTCAATCGTTAGCCGGGTTAATTCTTCATCCAGAATGTAGTGCTTTTCCCGCTGCTGCTCCGCAATCACATCCTCAACATTCACGTGCAGATCCAGCGCTTTGGTGACTTCCGTTTCCACGCCGCCGAAGATTCCGCCGGAGTAAACGGCCGCGCCGCCCAGCATTCCGGTTTTTTCAACGATCATGATGTTTTCAACGCCCTGATCCGCAGCTTCAACCGCGCTGGCAATGCCTGCCGCGCCGCCGCCGATGATCAGGTAGTCGACTTCCGCATCAAATTTTACAGTTGGGGTCTGCGCTTCTGGCGCTGCGCTGCATCCTGCGAACAGGAGCGCTGCCAGAAGGGGCAGGAAGAACTTCTTCATTCGCATTTCTTTTTCCTCTTTTAACTCATGTTATGATGAGTCTTTCTTTCTGATTTTTAGAATACAACATCCGTCACCGGGACAGTCAAGCCGGATTTTTACTGTCTTTTTTTCGCTTATTTCCGCAACTTGTCCTCATTTCTGAACATTTAATTATTATTTTCACATTCTTCCTTGAAAAAACTGTCCTGTACGGGTATGCTTTGACTGAGGTGATTTTTCATGCGCGTTCATGAAGCCTGCAAGAAAACGGGATTAAGCCGCAAGGCAGTGCATTTTTACATTCAGGAAGGACTGGTCTGTCCGGCCAAAAATGAAAATGGTTATTATGATTTAAGTGAAGTTGATCTGAAAACGCTCAAGATTATTCAGCGGCTGCGCCGGCTGGGACTGCCGATCGAAGTGATCCATGAAGCGTTCCGGTATCCCATTTCGTTAAATTTTTTCCTGCATCGCCATGTTTATCAACAAAAGCAGAAAATCAATGAAATGGCGGCCCAGCTGGAAGTGATCCGTTATCTTCTGGAGAGCATTCCCTGCAACGCGACGCCGGAGCTTCTTTTGAAACTGCCGCGTCAGCACTTTGACGAGCTGCCCAAAAATCGCCTGGCGGATTCGCTGGGGGTGGTTTCCGACGCGCGGATGATCGCAATTTTATTATTAGCGCCGTTTCTGGATATCGAGGTTGATCCCTACCGGCAATTTTTGTGGGATCGGATTTCTTCTGAACTGAAGGTGCAGTTTAAAGAAAATCTGACCGTCCTGCAGCAGTTGATTTATCATCTGAGCGCGCAGCAGATTCAGCGGTCGACAGAAGCACAGTACGCGTTGTTTCTGCGGCTGTCGCAGGGGGATTCGCTGGAACCCTTTGAAGCAGAGCTGTTAAACCAGTGTCAGCTTTTAAGTGAAGACGAACATCTGCAGGCGGTCTGGCTGCTGCTGTATGAGCTGATTCTGCGTCCGACTCTGGAATTTTATCAAAGCGCGCTGCTGGGATTGATGATGGAGTTCAGCGATCGTTTCACGCTGTGCATGCAGCGGTTGGAAACGATTCTGGAAAATGTCCGGAAAAATCCGAAGTCGCTGCCGTTAATCGAACGCCTGACGACAACGCTGCATGGAAAATTTCAAATAGGGCAAGGTCTGGACTCCGATTTGTTTCTGGTCTATACCTTCAGCTGCAGCCTGTTTTCTTCCTGCCCGGTCGAACAGCTGCGGGAGTGGCTGAAGCCTTCGCTATATTAAGCAGTTTGCTTTGCGATGGGAAAAGTATGCGAAAGAGTAACCTCGTCTTGGCCGAAGACCGCGGCGCAGCGATTTTTGATAAGCAAAAAGAACGATTGGAATAATAACTTTCAATCGCTTAGACCGGCAAGGAAAACAACGAACGCAGAACAACGCAAACAAAGAAATGTTTGAGGCTCTGGGGGGGGGTTAAAGACTGGGAAATAATTGGGAATCTTCTGGAATTCGTGTCTATCAAAGTATAAAAGAGGGGATTCAGGGTATACAAAAAGAGCTGGAAAACGAAGAAAACCGCAAAATGCAACGCCTGAAACAGTGGATTGCGCGGGAAACCGGAAAAGAAATGCGAAATTTCTAAAAAGGTTGTTCTTTTCTCGTTGACAATTCATTGAATATCCGCTAGAATTAACCTCGCTTAGCTACGAATAAGGGTTTCCTGCGTGGAAACTTATATTTATGCCAAGGAATGGCACGCTTGGAAGTGTGTGCTTGAAAAGATCGAAAGGAGAAAAACCATGCCAACGATTAATCAGTTAGTCCGCAAGGGCCGTGAGAACAAGGTTTGGAAATCGAAGTCCCCGGCTTTAAACAGAGGTTACAACAGCCTGCAGCGTCAGGCCACCACCATCGCATCTCCACAGAAGAGAGGCGTCTGCACCCGTGTCGGTACCATGACACCGAAAAAGCCGAACTCGGCGCTGCGTAAATACGCGCGTGTTCGTCTGAGCAACGGAATGGAAGTTACAGCTTATATCCCAGGAATCGGTCACAACCTGCAGGAGCACAGTGTTGTTCTGATCCGCGGCGGCCGTGTTAAGGACCTCCCAGGTGTCCGTTACCACATCATCCGCGGAACTCTGGACTGCGCCGGCGTTGCCAACCGGAATCAGAGCCGTTCTCTGTACGGGGCAAAGAAGCCGAAAGCTAAGAAATAAGGAGGGAATAACACATGCCAAGAAAAGGTTATATTGCGAAGAGAGATGTATTGGTCGATCCAATTTACAATTCGAAACTGGTCACTCGCTTAATCAACAAGCTGATGCTGGATGGCAAGAAGAACGTCGCTCAGGATATCCTGTACAACGCTTTCGATATCGTCGAAGCGAAGACCGGACGTCAGCCGATGGAAGTCTTTGAACAGGCTCTGTCCAACATCATGCCGCTGCTGGAACTGAAGGTTCGCCGTGTCGGCGGCGCCAACTACCAGGTCCCAATCGAAGTTTCTTCTGAAAGAAGACTGACGCTGGGTCTGCGCTGGCTGGTTAATTACAGCCGTCTGCGCCATGAAAAAACCATGGAACAGCGTCTGGCTGCGGAAATCATGGATGCGGCCAACGGCACCGGGGCTTCCGTCAAGAAGAAGGAAGATACCCACAAGATGGCCGAAGCCAACAAGGCTTTCGCTCATTACCGCTGGTAAGCGGCTGCAGAATCTGCAGAGTTACGAAAGGAGAAATTTATGGCTCGTGAATTTTCGCTAGAAAATACCCGTAATATCGGAATCATGGCTCACATTGATGCTGGCAAGACCACCACAACGGAACGTATCCTTTATTACACCGGAAAAACTCATA
This sequence comes from Holdemania sp., assembly GCF_986127675.1. NCBI lineage: Bacteria > Bacillati > Bacillota > Erysipelotrichia > Erysipelotrichales > Erysipelotrichaceae > Holdemania > Holdemania sp. The sequence goes on from NZ_CFQZWI010000004.1 coordinate 56,043, forward strand.
AACTGGGAGAAACCCATGACGGCGCCTCTCAGATGGACTGGATGGCGCAGGAACAGGAACGTGGCATCACGATCACTTCTGCGGCCACAACCGCTTCCTGGAAAGGCCACCGCATCAATATCATTGATACTCCGGGTCACGTCGACTTCACGGTTGAAGTTGAACGTTCCCTGCGTGTCTTAGACGGCGCGGTTACCGTTCTGGATGCCAAAGCCGGCGTTGAGCCGCAGACGGAAACTGTCTGGCGTCAGGCGTCGACCTATAAAGTTCCGCGGATCGTTTTCTGTAATAAAATGGATGCGACCGGCGCAGACTTCATGATGTCGGTGCGCAGCATCGGCGATCGCTTAGGCGCGAAAGCGGCGGCGATCCAGCTGCCGATCGGCGCGGAAAACACATTCCGCGGCATCATCGACCTGCTGGAAATGAATGCGATCTTCTACGCTGACGATCTGGGAACCAAGATGGAAGTCAAGGAAATCCCGGCGGATATGCTGGAACAGGCGCAGCAGCTGCGGGCGGAGCTGATCGAAAAAGCAGCCGATTACGATGATGAACTGATGATGAAGGTATTGGAAGGCGAAGAGCCAACGATTCCTGAAATCAAAGCGGCGATCCGTAAGGGCGTCTGCTCGTCGGAATTCTTCCCGGTTCTGTGCGGTTCCGCTTATAAGAACAAAGGCGTACAGCTGATGCTGGATGCTGTTATCGACTACCTGCCGTCCCCGCTGGATATCCCGTCCATCCAGGGTCACCTGGAAGACGGCACGCAGGAAGCCCGTCATGCCAACGACAGCGAACCGTTTGCGGCGCTGGCGTTCAAGGTCATGACCGACCCGTTTGTCGGCCGTCTGACTTACTTCCGCGTTTACTCCGGAACGGCAACGGCAGGCTCTTACGTCCTGAATGCGACGAAGGATACGCGCGAACGTTTCGGCCGTATCGTTCAGATGCACGCGAATCACCGTGCGGAAATCACGGAAGTCTTCGCCGGTGATATTGCGGCGGCGGTCGGCTTAAAGGCCACGACGACCGGCGATACGCTGTGCGATGAAAAAGCCCCGATCATCCTTGAATCGATGGTCTTCCCGGAACCGGTTATCCAGATGTCCGTTGAGCCGAAGACCAAAGCGGACTCCGATAAGATGGGCCTGGCGTTAGCGAAGCTGGCGGAAGAAGACCCGACGTTCAAGACGTACACGGATGAAGAAACAGGCCAGACGATCATCGCCGGTATGGGCGAATTGCATCTGGACATCATCGTCGATCGGATGCGCCGTGAATTTAAGGTTGAATGCAACGTCGGCGCGCCGCAGGTTGCTTATCGTGAAACGATTCGCCAGGCGGCCGAGTGCGAAGGCAAGTTTGTCCGTCAGTCCGGCGGTCGCGGTCAGTATGGCCACGTCTGGATCAAATTTGAACCCAACGAAGAAGGCAAGGGCTTCGAATTTATCGACGCTGTTGTCGGCGGCACCGTTCCGCGCGAATACATCAAGCCGACTCAGGAAGGCCTGGAGGCAGCGCTGAACAACGGTTTAGTCGCAGGCTATCCGGTTGTCGATATCAAGGCTACGCTGTTCGACGGTTCCTACCATGAAGTCGACTCGTCTGAAATGGCGTTTAAGATTGCGGCTTCGATGGCCTTGAAAGAAGCGGCTAAGAAATGTAAGCCGGTGCTGCTGGAACCGATCATGTCGGTTGAAGTCACAGCGCCAAACGAATACCTCGGCAGCGTGATGGGCGACATCACCAAGCGCCGCGGTCAGATCCGCGATCAGGAAGAACGTGCCAACGCAATCGTTGTCCGCGCTTTCGTACCGCTGTCTGAAATGTTCGGTTATTCCACGGATCTGCGTTCGTTTACCCAGGGCCGCGGCAACTATGTAATGCAGATGGACCACTATTCAGAAGTTCCGAAGAGCATTGCTGAAAAAATCGCCAAGAAAAACGCTTCCGCTGAGTAATCTGACCTTGATTTCTTCGGACGTTTATCTTAAAATAGACTTGGCTAATTGAATGGAAAATTAGGAGGAATTTGCAAAATGGCAAAAGCAAAATTTGACAGATCTAAAGAGCATGTCAATATCGGTACCATCGGTCACGTTGACCATGGTAAAACTACACTGACAGCCGCTATTACAAACCACCTGGCAAAGAACGGTATGGCGGAAGCGAAAGCTTACGACCAGATCGACGGTGCACCGGAAGAGAAGCAGCGCGGTATTACAATCAACACAGCTCACGTTGAATACCAGACGGCTACTCGCCACTACGCTCACGTTGACTGCCCGGGCCACGCTGACTACATCAAGAACATGATCACTGGTGCAGCTCAGATGGACGGCGCGATCCTGGTTGTTGCGGCAACTGACGGACCGATGCCTCAGACACGTGAACACATCCTGCTGGCTCGCCAGGTAGGCGTTCCTGCAATCGTTGTATTCCTGAACAAGTGCGACATGGTCGACGATGAAGAACTGATCGACCTGGTTGAAATGGAAGTTCGCGAACTGCTGAGCGAATATGGCTTTGACGGCGAAAACGCTCCGGTTATCCGCGGTTCCGCATTAAAGGCTCTGGAAGGCGATCCGGCTTGGGAAGGCAAGATCGACGAACTGATGGATGCTGTTGACAGCTACATCCCGACTCCGGCACGTGACGCTGACAAGCCGTTCCTGATGGCTGTCGAAGACGTCTTCACCATCACAGGCCGTGGTACTGTTGCGACAGGCCGTGTTGAACGTGGTATCTTGAAGCTGGGCGAAGAAGTTGAAATCGTCGGTATCCATGATTCCAAGAAGACCGTTGTTACCGGTATCGAAATGTTCCGTAAACTGCTGGACTACGCTGAAGCAGGCGATAACATCGGTGCGCTGCTGCGTGGCGTTAACCGTGATGAAGTACAGCGTGGACAGGTCCTGGCGAAGCCGGGAAGCGTTCATCCGCACACGGAATTCAAGGCTCAGGTTTACGTTCTGACGAAGGAAGAAGGCGGACGTCATACACCGTTCGTTTCCAACTACCGTCCTCAGTTCTACTTCCGTACAACGGACGTTACAGGCGTTATCAAACTGCCGGAAGGCGTTGAAATGTGCATGCCGGGCGACAACGTTGAAATGACGGTTGAACTGATCGCTCCGATCGCTGTTGAACAGGGAACAAAGTTCTCTATCCGTGAAGGCGGCCGTACCGTCGGTTCCGGAAACGTTATCGAAATCATTAAATAAGTTTCGGTCATCGTTAAAAAATTCTGAAAAGAGATCCTCTGCGGATCTCTTTTTTGCGTTTGGACAGGGGGAATGCTATAATAAAAAACAGGAGAAAATCGCATGAAACCATTCCGACATGATTACATTACCTCTCAAGTTCTGCGCTTTCATCAGACGGCGCTGCGTTATTCCGACTCCGCTTTGAGTGTTGTCGCCCTTCTGGAGGGTCAGGCCCAGGTGAAGCGGTTCAGCCGGCTGAGTGAAATGAACGCCGGGGATGTTTTTTTTGTCAATGCCGGGGAAGTGTGGGCCATGACATCGCGCGAAGGCTGCACGGCATTGTGTGTGGAGATTGAAACGGCGCTGCTGCCGCAGGTCAGCTATCCCTATGCCGAGCGTCTTCAGCTGGTGGATTCGTTAGTCGATCCCGATCAAACCCGCGAGGTATCGCTGGTTTACCGCGATTGTATTTTTCTGAAGGATATCCTGGAAACCTACGCGTTGTTCAATCAGGAAGAAAAAGTGGCTCAGCGGCCGCTGATGGAAGAAAAGCTGGGCCTGACGCTGGTTATGGAATATAATGTGCAGAACGAAGTTAACCGGCAGTTCCGGGCGGTCAGTGAAGATAAATTCGTGCGGTATTACCGGATCATTGATTATATTGTAACGCATCTGCAAGCGAAGCTGACGCTGCAGCAGGCTGCGGATGCGGAGAAAATGCAGAAGAGCTATTTTGCCCAGCTGTGGAAACAGAATGAACATATGACGTTTCTGGAGTGCGTCAGCCGCTGCCGGCTGCGGGAGGCGGAGCGGCAGCTGTTGTTTACACCGGAAAGCAACGCCGGTATCTGCAAGGCGTGCGGCTTTTCCGATTCCAAGTATTTTTACCGCAATTTCCAGCAGGAGTTTCAGATGACGCCAAGTCAGTGGAAAAGTCAGTGGACGCAGGGGCGCTGTCCGGATGAAGTGGTTCTGCCTGTGGAAGAAGGACTGCGTTATGTCGCGGCGCAGCAATGTCAGCTGGACTATGTGAAGACGGATACCCGTCTGTATCAGCAGTATCTGTGGCTGCGCGAGTGTCCGGCAATGAAATCGTCAACATTGGAGCTGAATCTCGATCTGTATCATCCTGATAATGTGCTGATGCTCGCTCAGCAGCGGGTTTTGACGTGGTATGGCTTCGATCTGCTGATGAACATCGTGCGCCAGCGCCAGCTGCCGGTCACGCTGCAGCTGCGGATGGACTGTCTGCTTGACCTGCAGGATCGGCAGGAATTTGAGGAATTGATCGCTCAGGTCTATGCCCGTCTGGGAACCCGGGTTACGAAAAACTGGAAATTTGAACTGATCTGCCGCTCGGCTCAGGAACTGGATCATGCGGAAAAACTCTGCAGCTGGCTGCAAAAGAAACTGCCTGCCTGCAAGGCGGTCTGTGTTCTTGCGTGAATGGTCAATATATCAAAAAATAAAATGATAAAAATATAAATATACGCTATACAAATCTCAGGCGACTTGTTATAATAATCTCACAAAGGAGAAACGGGGTATGAAGATAGGAATTGCCGAGATCATTGTGATCTGTGTGATCGCGCTGGTGGTCTTAGGACCGGAGAAGCTTCCGATCTATGCTAAAAAGCTGGGGGCGTCGCTGAAAGAAGTCAAGAAAGTGACGGGCGATCTGTCCAAGGACATCCGCGAGAATATCGTCGAACCGCTCGATGAAGCGAGCGCGCCGTTAAAGGAAGCGATCGAACCGATCGTGTCGCTGAAGGAAGACGTCAACAAGTCGATCGACGATGTGACGAAGTCATTCAAGACGATTGGCAAGCCGGCGAAGAAGGAAGAGGCCAAGCCGGAGGTCATCGAAGCGGAAGTGACGGAAACCGCCGCTGCAAAAGCAAAGACAGAAGCGGAAACGCAGCTGGAAGTTTCGGCTGAAGAAAAGCCGACGTTAGCGGAGGCATATACGGGCCGCAAAGCACCGCGCCGTCAGCGCCCAGCAGCGAAAACCGCAGGCCGCCGCTCGCATAACGCGTAATTGATCAATAAAATCAGGAGGGAAAAATTATGCTTGGAAAATTGGGAACTACGGAATTATTAGTCATCTTAGTCATCGTCATCATCGTCTTCGGACCAAAGCAGCTGCCGAAGTTAAGCAAGATGTTTGGCAAGACGATCAAGAACTTCAAGGAAGGCATGTCCGATAATAAGGATTCCGACAAGTCTGACGACGAAGAATAAGCAGTATGGCGAAGCATAAACAGAAACAGGAACAAGAGAATGATGAAGCGGTCATGTCGCTGACCGGTCATCTGAAAGAACTGCGCAACCGGATCCTGGTTGTGATCGCAGTTCTGTTCGCTGGCTTACTGATCTGTTTCAACTACGCGGGGCCGATTGTCAACCTGTTGACCCAACAGGGGACCGAGCTGGGCTATCAGTTCGTTTACCTTTCGCCGCAGGCGCTGTTCATGCAGTATATCAAGGTCGCGCTGATCGGCGCCATCTGCCTCGGTTCACCGGTGATTCTGTATGAAATCTGGGCGTTTATCCGTCCGGGGCTGGAACGGAAGGAAAACTTCGTGTTCTTCTTCGCGATGGTAGCCGGTTTGTTTTTCTTCATTCTCGGCGCGGGGTTCGCGTATAAGATCGCGCTGCCGTTTATGTTGTATTTCTTCATTCATGTCAACGCGTCGGCGTCGATCATCGCGTCGATTTCGATTGAAAGTTATCTCAGCTTCATCATGACGATCTTTATCACCTTCGGCACGGTGTTTGAAATGCCGGTTGCGACGGTAATTCTGACTCAGCTGGGGCTGATGCGGCCGGAATGGATGGTCAAAGGCCGCTCGGTGGTAATCGTTGTGATCTTCATTGTCGCCGCGATCATTACGCCGCCGGACGTTGTCTCGCAGATCATGATCGCCCTGCCGATGCTGCTGCTGTATCAGCTGAGCATCTGGCTGTGCCGGGTTTTCCGCAAACGCAAAATTGCCGGCAATGAGGACGAAGAGGAAGACGAAGAAGAGGAAAAAGCAAAGGCTAAGGATGAGCCGAAACAGTCATAAGCATGGATTCTCAAACCAGGTCAGGAGCGATCCTGATCTTTTTTTGTTCTCTATTGAACAGTTGTCTGCTTTCTTTCTGGGATTTTTCACAGTCTTCGTGTAAAATGAAATTGGAATGGGGGAGATTATTATGTTTGTACGCGCAGAATTAAAAAGCCGGGCCAAGGCGGTATTGAGCCGAAAGTATTTAAAACTGTTTGTGGCGTGTTTGTTTTTGTACTGGCTGGGGAATGGCGTTGGAAATTTCAAGATCTTTTCGATCAACTTCAACTTCAGCGGGCCGACGACGCAATGGCTGGATGCCATGACGATCACGCTGTTTGGCAAGACGTTTGTTGGATTGAGTTCCTTAATGGGGCTGTTTGGTCCGCTGGTTTTGATGTATACGCTGTTGTCGGCGGCAGTTGCGGTGCTGATCCGGCTGATCGTACTGAATCCGCTGAGCTTCGGTTTGATGAATTATATGAAAAAAGCGTCCACGGATGAGGAAAACGCCAACGATGTGTTTCGCTGCTTCAATCAATGGGAAGAATTGAAACGGGTAGCGCTGACCGGATTCTGGCGGGATCTGATCGTATCTTTGTATTCACTGTTGTTCGTCATTCCGGGGATTGTGAAATCATACAGCTATCGGTTTGTGCCGTATTTGACTGAGGATGAACCGGATCTTGATCCGCAGCAGATTCTGGCGCTTTCCCAGGAAATGACGCAGGGAATCAAACTGGATTTGTTTGTGCTGGATCTTTCCTTCTTTTTATGGTATTTATTAGGGGCGGTGACATTCAATATCGGCACTTATTTCATTCGTCCATACGTCAATCAGACGGATGCAGAGTGCTATTTGGAAGTCAGAAATCAATATTATGGAGGAACGCATGAGGACTGGGATTAAAGGAATTTTGTTTGATTTGGATAATACGCTGATCGACCGGCAGGCGGCGGCGGACGCCAAGATCAGGAAGTTGGTCGACGCACTGTTTCCGCAGCTGCGGGAAGAGCCGGTGGAGCGGGAAAACGTCGTTCAGAAGCTGCTGACCTGGGACGAATATGGCTCGATCGAGAAAATCCACATGTACTCGATGCTGGCAAAGGAATACGGCTTAAGCCAGGAACAGGTCGACGCATTGTGCAAGGACTGGTATGAAACCTTCGGCGATTATACGGTAGTTTTTCCGCAGGCTCGTTCCGTGGTGGAACAGCTGAAGAAAAAATATAAGGTTGGGATTGTGACCAACGGGAATTCACGGATGCAGCGGCGTAAGCTGGAATTGTGCGGCCTGGCGGATCTGTTTGAAGTGATCGTCATTTCCGGAGAATTCAAAGCGCACAAACCGGATGTGGAAATCTTTTTGGAAGGCGCGCGCCAGCTGGAGCTGCCGCCGGAAGAAATCGCGTTTGTCGGCGATACGTTCTTCACCGACATTATCGGGGCTTACCGGGCAGGCATGCAGCCGATCTGGATTTTTGCGAATCCGGGACAGCAGTGTCAGGCGGATTTGCCGCGGATTTACCGGATTGAGGAATTGCTCGATCTGTTGTAGGAGATGAATAAAACAGGCGGGGGAAAGCGGATTCGGAATACAGGAATCAAGGCTGGAACCTGGCCTTTTTCTTTTTTGGGAAAGCTAAAGAGCAAAACCACAGCTCAGGCCATGAAGTAAAAAGCATTTGTCAAGCTGAATGCTCAGAAAAAAGGAAAATCCTTCAAAAAAAGATTGACATAATTGTTAGTCTAAGATAACATATAACCTGTAAGTTAGCTAAAGCTAATTAAACTGATCTTTTTACTTCAAGGAGGGGGGAGGTTGATGCCGTTAACATTCGCACAGGCTGGACAGATCAACGCTGTAAAACGAATCGGCGGGAAGGAAGAAGTTCGGCGTTTCTTAAATTCACTCGGTTTTACCGAAGGCAGCGAGGTCATGCTCGTTTCGCAGAACCAGGGCAACGTCATCGTCAAGGTGAAGGGGTGCCGTGTGGCCATCAGTAAGGAAATGGCCAATAAGATCATGATATAAAAGGAGGGATAGAATGAAAACGTTAAAGGATATCCGGGTCGGAGACACCGTTTCCGTCAAGAAGCTTCATGGCGAAGGCGCGGTTAAGCGCCGAATCATGGACATGGGCATTACGAAGGGTGTCGAAGTCTATGTGCGCAAGGTTGCGCCGCTGGGCGATCCGGTGGAGATCAACGTCCGCGGTTATGAATTATCGCTGCGCAAAGTCGACGCCCAGATGATCGAAGTGGATTAAAGGCCGGGGGGCCTGTCTTTTTGGGGTATATAGTTAGCTTAAGCTAATTTTTAGGAGGGATAGAACATGGCAGTTAAAATTGCGCTGGCCGGCAATCCGAACAGCGGAAAAACAACACTTTTCAACGCTCTGACGGGTTCCAATCAATTTGTGGGCAACTGGCCGGGCGTCACGGTCGAAAAGAAGGAAGGCAGGCTGAAGGATCGAAAGGAAGTCACGATCACCGATCTTCCGGGGATTTATTCCCTTTCCCCATATACGCTGGAAGAAGTCGTCGCCCGGAATTATCTGATTCACGAACGTCCGGAAGCGATTCTGAACATTGTCGACGGCACGAATCTGGAACGCAATCTGTACTTAACCACACAGCTGCTGGAGCTGGGCATTCCGGTCGTCGTTGCCATCAATATGATCGACGTCGTCAACAAGAACGGCGATCAGATCAACACGCAGCTGCTCGCCAGGGCACTGGGATGCGAAGTCGTCACGATTTCGGCGCTGAAACAAACAGGTATTCAGGAAGCCGCAGCGCTGGCCGTCAAATTGGCGAAGCAAGGGCAAGTCTTGCCGCCAGTGCATCGCTTTAGTCCGAAAGTGGAACAGGTGCTCGACGCGATCCTCTCCCAGCTGCCCGCAGAAGTCCCTTCGGCGATGCGGCGTTTCTACGCGATCAAGCTGTTTGAGCGCGACGATAAAATTGCGGCGATGATAAGCGGCGTCCCAGATGTCGAAGCGCTGATTCAAAAAGCGGAAGACGAGCTGGATGACGACGCGGAAAGCATCATCACTAACGAACGATATAATGATATCAGTTCGATCATTCGTACATGTTATACAAAGAAAAATCAATCCCGGATGTCGGTTTCTGATAAAATCGACACGATCGTGACCAACCGCTGGCTGGCGCTGCCGATTTTCATTCTCGTCATGGCGCTGGTCTACGCGATTTCGATGGGCGGCTGGTCAATCTCGATCGGCACGCTGGGCACAGACTGGGCCAACGACGTGTTGTTCGGTGAGTGGGTGCCGGGCACAGTCGACGCTTTCTTACAGATGATGGGCGTCGGCGGCTGGCTCGCCAGTCTGATTCAGGACGGAATTGTCGCGGGGGTCGGCGCGGTCTTGGGCTTCGTGCCGCAGATGCTCGTGTTGTTCTTCCTGCTTTGCATTCTTGAAGATATCGGCTACATGGCGCGAATCGCGTTCATTATGGACCGGATCTTCCGCCGGTTCGGTTTAAGCGGCAAGAGTTTTATCCCGATGTTGGTGGCGACCGGCTGCGGCGTGCCGGGAATTATGGCTTCGCGGACGATCGAACAGGATCGCGACCGGAAAATGACGATCATGACAACCGGTTTCATTCCCTGCGGTGCGAAAATGCCGATCATCGGTCTGTTTGCCGGGGCGCTGTTCAACAATTCCGCCGCAGTTGCGGCATCAGCGTATTTCATCGGTGTGGCCGCGGTGATTGTGAGCGGGATTATCCTGAAGAAGTTTAAGATGTTTGCGGGTGATCCGGCGCCGTTTGTCATGGAACTGCCGGCCTACCATATACCCTCGGCATCCAATGTGCTGCGGGGAACGTGGGAACGCGGCTGGTCGTTTATCAAGCGGGCCGGCACGATCATTCTGTTAAGCTCGATTGTCTTGTGGTTCTTACAGGGCTACGGCTTTGTGGACGGCGTCTTCCAGGCGGTTGAAGATAACAACAGCTCGCTGCTGGCGCTGATCGGCAATGCGGTATCCTGGATTTTCTATCCGCTGGGCTGGATCGGCGATATGGCGTGGAAAGCAACAGTGGCAACGGTAACCGGCCTGATCGCCAAGGAAGAAGTTGTCAATACCTTCGGTGTCCTTTACCATTACAGCGGGGAACTGAGCGAAGCGGGCAATGAGATTTGGACGCTGATCGCGGCGGATTTCACAGCCCTCTCGGCGTACAGCTTCATGATTTTCAACCTGTTGTGCGCGCCATGCTTCGCGGCGATGGGTGCGATCAAACGGGAGATGAACAATCCGAAATGGACGCTTGGGGCGATTGGCTACATGTGTGGTTTTGCTTACGCCGCCGCCATGATCGTCTACCAGATCGGCGGCCTGATCACAGGCGAAACGCCGTTTACCGTGTTTACTGGGATCGCGATTGTCCTGCTTGCGGCTTTAGTTTATCTGTTAATCCGGCCATATAAAGAAAGTCGGACACTGGAAGTCGATCTGAAGGAAACCACAAAAATTTAAAAGCCGGAATCGGCGGAAAGGAGAACGAATGCTCGCTGCTATTCAAAGTTATTTTGGCGAAGGCGTTGTATTGTTGATCGTGATCGACGCCTGCCTGTTGGCGATCCGCAGTCTGCGGCGGCAACATCGTCAAGAAGGCTCCGCCTGCGCAGGCGGCTGCGCGGGCTGCGGCATGACGGGAATCTGTCACAGTGAAGGGCCGCAGAACCCGCTGCTCAGCGCTTACCGGCACGATCATCCTTCGGGGCAATCACCGCAATACCCTGGCTCATTTTCCGGCGGCGATTCAGCGTCAGAGCACGGCTGCGAAATTGGAAAACGATAGCTCAGCGTCCAACCTTCCGGTCATTTCCATTCATGCCCTGTTAAAATCCTGATATAATAAAAAAAAGAAAGGCGGGGATGAACAATGGCGACGTTGCTTGTAATATTGATCATCGGAGGCTGGACGGCCTACTGCCTGATCCGGCTGCGCTCCAAAAAGAACCGGGGCTGTGCGGCCTGCGCCAGCTATCAAGCGGGCAGCTGCCGGATGAAATCGGCATTGTGCGATTACCGCAAGGATCACCCGCGTTGCGATCAATAAGAAAATCCCGTCTGTCGCCTGTGACAAACGGGATTCGTTTATTTTTTCGGTGTGTTGAACAACCTCATCTTGCGTTTTAACACCGCCAGATTTTCCTGCAGCGCTTCAATCTGATGCTCAATCTGGGCTTGGTGACGCTCAAATAAGGCAGTTCGCTGTTCCAACGTCGCATCGCCCTGACGGATCAGCCCGACGAACTCGCGGATTTCTTCGACCGGCATGCCGGTTCGTTTTAAGCACTGGATGATCTGCAGCAGCCGGAGATCGTCTTCGGTAAAGATGCGGACCTGGCCCGCGCCGCGCCGCAGCGGACCGATTAACCCGCGCTTTTCATAATACCGCAGCGTGGAAGCGGGGATGCGGAGCCGCTCAGAAATTTCTTTGATCGAATAATCCATACCATTTCTCCTTTTCGGCTTGACTTCAACCTGGGTTTAACTTGTATTATAGAGAAGTCATAAGGGGGATGCAAGCATGACAAAAAAGAAATCAGTGTTCAGAATGCTGGTGATCACGGTCTTGTTGGGAATCGGCATGAATTTCCATCATCCGGTGACGCCGACCTTATATACGGCGATGGGACTGCCGTCGCGGATTTTCGGAACGTCGATGGCGGTGATGTGCTTCTTTTCATTTCTAACGTCTGTATTCTGGGGCGAGTTCAGCAATCATCTCGGCCGCGTGAAGGTCTTTACGATCTCCTGCGTCTGTTATGGGCTGGCGCAGCTGAGTCTGGGCTTCTCATCGAGTGAGCTGATGGTGCTGATCTCACGCGGGGCGGCCGGGGCTTTTTCCGGCGGCGCGATCGTGGCGACGATGGCATATGTGATCGACGTCAGTGAGCCTGCAAAACAGGCTTCCAATCTGGCGGTCTATACGGCGATGCAGTCCGCTTCGCTGGCGGTGGGCTATCTGCTGGGCGGCGTTCTGGGAACGATTCACTTCCAGCTGGCGTTCAACGTTCAGGCGGTCTGGATGATCGTGCTGGGCGTGGGCGCAATGTTCTTTGTCGAAGATTCGATTGTGGATCCGCAGACTGTTCGTCCGCGCGTGCTGCTGAAAACCGTCAATCCGTTCAACTCCTTTGCCAGCGCCCGCAGTCTGATGAGCACCGTCATGATCCTGTTTCTGACTGTCGTCTTTCTGACCGGCTTCGCCAGCAACTGCCATGAAAATGCGTTTAACTATTTCTTGAAGGCCGAGCTGGATTTTAAACCGGTTTATAATGGATTAATCAAAGCGGTCATCGGTCTTATCGGCCTGATCGCAAATTTCTCCATCAATCTGTGGATCATCCGCCGCACTGAGGTGAAGAAATCACTGATCGCCGTGCTGGCGCTGTGCGCGCTGAGTGCAGCGGGAGCACTGATTCCGGGCAATCTGACGCTGTTCATTGCGATGAACCTGATATTCTTTACCGCTAATGCCGTTTATCAGCCGATCACGCAGGCTTTATCCGTGGAGGGGCGAAAAAACAGCGAAGTCGGCATCATCACCGGTCTGTTCAACGCGATCAAGTCGATGGGCAATGTGCTCGGCTCACTGGCTGCGGGGATCGTCTACGACCTGAATATGTTGTTTCCGTTTGTGCTGAGCGCCGGAGCGTTCGCACTGTCGGCTGCTGCGGCGCTGGCGTACTGGCGCAGCGCGAAGCGGCCGTCTTGAAATAGAATAAGATCATAAAAAAGCTGTAACGTTTGAAGATAAAAATCAGAAGCGCTGCAGCTTTCCTTTATATAAAGGAAGAACAGAAAAGAACAGAACCGGAAAGGATCAGGTTAAGCAGTCTTGGCCGGTCAGAGCAAAAGAACTCCTGGAATGATCAAAAATGGAACTGATCGGCGATGAACGCGGCGATGGTGTTCAACGCCAGCGAAGCGTAGACCGGATCGTCCAGAATCGCATGGCCGACCCCTTCCAACATGATCAGTCCCTTCTGCGCGGCCGGAATTTTTTTGTAGATCTTGCGGCTGGATGAAACGGAAATGGTTTCGTCATCCGTACCGTGGAAGATCAGCACCGGACATTCCACCAGCGCGGCATCCTGCTTCAACAGATCGACGACGTTCATGAACACCGAAGTAAAATCAGCGGGCAGCGGCGGATACGGGTCAGGCTGTTCTTTTTTTCCGGGGCTGCTGAACCAGCCGGTGATGTAATCCGCGGCGTTGGCGACATTGATATAATTGAATGCCGGCGCCAGCAGAATCAACTTCTTTACCGGTTTGACAGCGGCCAGATGCGCGGCGATGACGCCGCCCATCGAGAAGCCGACCAGAATGACTTCCGCGTTCTGGGCTGCCAGCTGATCGACGACTTCCTCAGCCCGCTGGATCCATTTCTGCGGATCGACATCCTGCGGGTTGCGCGGATTAAATAACTCCGGCATGATCAGTTCGATGTTCTTGGCGGCGAGGAAATTTTTTAACGGCAGAAACTCATCGGTCCGCCGCCGTCCAAACCCGTGCAGCGCGACAACGACCTGCCGGCGTTCCTGTTTTCTAAACTTCAGAAATTCAAACATGCGCTCACCTCCTGAAAGTATCCTTATTATAATATAAATCAGACCTGCATAGAAACGGAATCCTGCGAAATCTGTCAAAGATTCGTTAATCTTGCCAGATGTAAGCGCTGCCAGACGAAAAATATCGTGAAATTGGGCGAAAAACAGTGAAAATCGCCTGCGGATAGTACCTTATTTTGGGAAGAATTCGGTCAGGAAGATAATAATGGCACACTGATCTTCGTTGCCAGGGAATTGTTGAAATCATTGATTTTCGAAACTTGAAAAGAGCTTGATCTGAAGCCGTATTTCCAAGTTTTTAACTTTTTTGAAAAAAGTGTTGCATTGCCTGTTTTTGAGTGCTATAATAGCGAAGCATTCGCATGGACGTGGGAGGTTGCCGGCACGCTGATCGGCGTTGTCACGATAGCGCCAGCTAAGCGTGAAGACCGGGGAATTCACACCGAGCGAATCTGCCGAAACGGCGGATGAAATGAAGGAGGAAGATTTCATGGCAAAAAACAGCGTAAGAATTCGTTTAAAAGCTTACGAACACAGAATCCTGGATACAGCCAGCGAAAAGATCGTTAAGGCTGCTCAGGAACACGGCGCAAAGAAAGTCGTCGGACCTGTACCCCTGCCGACAGAGAAGCAGGTGGTAACCATTTTGAGAGCTGTTCACAAGTACAAAGATTCGCGTGAGCAGTTTGAAATCAGAACACATAAGCGTTTGATCGAGATCGTCGGACCGACTGCAGAAACCATTGACGCATTGAGCCGTCTGGAACTGCCGAGCGGCGTCGACATCGAGATCAAGCTGTAAGGACAGTGGAGGTGACATCATGAAAGGTATTTTAGGACGTAAACTTGGCATGACGCAGGTATTCACTACGGACGGCGTATTGATTCCTGTCACGGTCGTAGAAGCGCTGCCGAACGTAGTGCTGCAGAAGAAAACCCTGGAAAACGATGGCTACGAAGCTGTTCAGCTGGGATTTGAAGATCTGAGCGAAAAGGGTTCCAACAAAGCTGAAAAGGGTCATGCTGCCAAGGCATCGACCGCAGCGAAGCGTTTCGTCCGCGAAATCCGCGGCACGGAAATGACAAACCTGGAAGTCGGCAACGAAGTGAAGGTTGATCTGTTCGCCGCCGGCGAAATCGTCGACGTAACCGGCACCAGCAAGGGCCGCGGCTACAACGGCACGATCGTCAGAAACAACGCGACAATGGGCCCGAAGACCCACGGCGGATCCAAGAACATGCGGCATATCGGTTCTCTGGCTACAACCGGACGTAACAACGGCCGGATCGAAAAGGGAACGGCTGGCGCTGGCCAGGAAGGTGGATATACCACCACGACACAGAATCTGGAAATCATCAAGGTTGATGTTGAAAACAACTACATGCTGATCAAGGGCAATGTCCCGGGACCGAAGCGCGGACTGGTTGTTGTTAAGTCATCCGTCAAAGGAACAGCTGCTGTTTCGGCCAAGGATCTGATCAGCTATTCCGAAGAAGCAAAAGAGGAGGAATAACAGATGCCAAAGTTAAATGTATATAACCTGGAAGCTAAAGAGATTCGCGAAATCGAACTGGCTGAGGCTGTATTCGGCATTGAACCTAATCAGCAGGTCATGTTTGACGCGCTCATCATGCAGCGTGCGAATATGCGTCAGGGTACGCATGACACCAAGAGCCGTCACGAAGTCAGCGGCGGCGGCAAGAAGCCTTGGCGTCAGAAGGGCACAGGCCGTGCCCGTCAGGGTTCCATCCGCGCTCCGCAGTGGAGAGGTGGCGGCATCGCCTTCGGCCCGACACCGCGCAGCTATGCTTACCGTCTGAACCGCAAGGTTCGCCGGCTGGCTTTGAGATCGCTGCTTTCTGAAAAGGTCATTGAAAACAATCTGGTTGTCGTCGATGCACTGAAGTTCGACACGATCAAGACAAAGGAATTTGTCAAGGTTATGGATGCGTTCAAGTTTGAAGGCAAAACGCTGTTTGTAGCGGATATCGCCGAGGACTTCGACAACGCCTTCATGTCCCTGCGCAACATTCCGAACGCTGCCTTATTGACAGTTGAAGAACTGAACGCCTTCGACATCGCCAACGCTCAGAAGCTGGTTATGACGGAAGCGGCTGCCAACAAAGCTGGGGAGGTATTCGCATAATGAGTAACGCAAGAGATATCATTATCCGCCCGATCATCACTGAAAAGACGATGAAGCTGATGGACACTGACAACAAGATCACTTTCGCGGTCGCAAAGGGCGCGAACAAGACGCAGGTCCGTCTGGCTGTTGAAGAAATTTTCGGCGTCAAGGTTGAACAGGTCAACATTCTGAACTGCAAGCCGAAGACGAAGAGAATGGGCAAATACGTCGGTAAGACGAGCGCTGTCCGCAAAGCAGTTGTCAAGCTGCCGGAAGGACAGGATATCAACTTATTCTCGGAATAAGCTGATCAACATATCGGAAGAACACGCTATTTCCGGAAAAATGCGTAAGGAGGACTAAATCCAATGGCGATTAAGAAATATAAACCAACGACTCCAGGTCGTCGCGGTATGTCAAGCCTGAGCTTCGAAGAAATCACATCGACTTCTCCAGAACGCTCGCTGCTTGAACCGCTGTCCAAAAAGGGCGGCCGCAACAACACCGGTCGGATCACAACCCGTCATCAGGGCGGCGGACACAAGCGTCAGTACCGCGTGATCGACTTCAAGCGTAATAAAGACAACATCCCGGCGAAGGTCGCGACGATCGAGTACGATCCGAACCGTTCCGCCAACATCGCGCTGCTGAATTATGCAGACGGTGAAAAGCGCTATATCCTGGCTCCGAAGGGAATGCAGGTCGGACAGACCATCGTTTCCGGCGAAGCGGTCGACATCAAGGTCGGCAACGCGATGGAGCTGCGCAACATCCCTGAAGGTACTTTCGTTCACAACGTTGAACTGAAGCCGGGCAAGGGCGGCCAGCTGGCACGTTCCGCTGGTGTTTCCGCACAGATCCTGGGTTCCGAAGGCCGCTACACGATTCTGCGTCTGGCCTCTGGCGAAGTCCGCAAGGTTCTGAGCAACTGCCGCGCTACCATCGGTACGGTCGGCAACGAAGATCACAGCCTGGTTAACCTGGGTAAGGCTGGACGTTCCCGCTGGCTGGGCATTCGTCCGACAGTCCGTGGTTCCGTCATGAACCCGAACGATCACCCGCATGGCGGTGGTGAAGGCAGAACTCCGGTTGGCCGTAAATCACCAATGACGCCGTGGGGTAAGAAAGCCATGGGCGTCAAGACCCGCAAAACCAAAAAGGCGTCTACGAAATTAATCACACGCCGCCGCAACGGTAAGTAAACGAAAGGAAGGAAGCTAAAATGAGTCGTAGTTTGAAAAAAGGACCGTTCTGTGATGACCATTTAATGAAAAAAGTGGAAAAGCTGAACGCGTCAGGCAAGAAAGAAGTCATCAAAACATGGTCTCGCCGTTCCACTATTTTCCCGCAGTTCGTTGAACATACGTTCGCGGTTTACAACGGTAAGGAACATGTCCCTGTCTATGTCACAGAAGATATGGTCGGCCATAAACTTGGCGAATTCGTCCCAACCCGCAAATTCGGCGGTCATGGCGACGACAAGAAAGCGTAGGAGGTGCCACAATGGAAGTCAAAGCAACAGCGAAAACTGTCCGCATCGCCCCTCGCAAAGTCAGACTTGTTCTGGATTTAGTCAGAGGCAAAGATGCGAAGGAAGCAGAAGCAATCCTGAAGTTCACACCGAACCACGCTGCCGAAGCGGTTGGGAAAGTGCTGAAATCAGCCGTTGCCAATGCGGTCAACAATCATCAGCTGGATGAATCAAAATTGTACGTTAAAGCGTGCTATGCCAACGAGGGAATCACCATGAAGCGTTTCATGCCTCGGGCAAAGGGCAACGCCGCTCAGATTTTAAAGCGCACCAGCCACATTACTGTTGTGGTTGAAGAACGGTAGGAGGTACTCTCATGGGTCAGAAAGTTAGTCCAATTGGAATGCGTGTCGGCGTCATCCGCGACTGGGAATCCAGATGGTATGCTGAAAAAGATTACGGCACCCTGTTGATGGAAGACGTCAAAATCCGTGAATTCCTGTTTAAGGAACTGCATGCGGCTTACGTTTCCAGAATCGAAATCGAACGCTCTAAGAACCGTGTTGAGATCATCATCCGTGCCGCTCGCCCGGGCGTGATCATCGGCAGCAACGGTGAAAGCATTGAAATCTTAAAGAAGAAGCTGCAGAAAATGTGCGCTGGCAAGCAGATTCACATCAAAGTGGTCGAAGTTGCCAATCCGGATCTGGATGCACATCTGGTCGCTCGCGCTATCGCTGAGCAGTTGGAACAGCGTGCTTCGTTCAGAACCTGCCAGAAGCGTCAGATTCAGAAGACGATGCGGGCGGGCGCCAAGGGTATCCGTACCCTGGTTTCCGGCCGTTTAGGCGGCGCGGATATCGCGCGCAGCGAAGGCTATTCCGAGGGCGTCGTTCCTCTGCATACGCTGCGTTCGGACATCGACTTCGCGATTGTCGAAGCGATGACGACTTACGGCAAGCTGGGCGTTAAAGTCTGGATCTGCCGCGGTGAAGTCCTGCCGGGCCAGATGGTTCAGGAACCGGAAGCACCGAAGATGCCTCAGGGCCGCGATCGCCGGCGTGGCGGACGGAATGACCGCCGCGGCAACCGCAGCAACAATAACAACAACCGCAATGCCGAAGCCAGGGAAGCTAAAGCAGCTGCACCAAAGGCTGAAGGAACCGTTGAAGGAGGTAATTAATCATGTTAATGCCTAATAGAACAAAATACAGAAGACCTCATCGCCAGAGTTACGAAGGTCGCTCGAAGGCTGGACGTGAGATCGTATTCGGTGAGTATGGATTAATTGCTTACTCCGGTGCGTACGTCAGCAACCGTCAGATCGAGGCGGCGCGTGTCGCCATGACTCGTTACATGAAGCGTGGCGGCCAGGTTTGGATCAAAATCTTCCCACATCTGGCAATTACGAAGAAACCGCTGGAAGTCCGAATGGGTTCCGGTAAAGGCGCACCTGAAGGATGGGTAGCCGTAGTTCAGCCAGGCCGCGTCCTGTTTGAAGTCGGCGGCGTCGATGAAGAAACCGCGCGTGAAGCTCTGCGCTTAGCAGCCCACAAGCTGCCGGTCAAGTGCAAATTCGTGCGCCGAGGCGAGGAGGAATAGGAAATGAACGTTAAGGAAATTCGTGATAAGAGCAATACTGAATTACTTCAGGAAATTGAATCTTTAAAAGAAGAGCTGTTCAACCTGCGTTTCCAGCAAGCTACCGGCCAGCTGGAGAATCCTTCCCGCATGAAGGAAATTCGCAAGACGATCGCTCGCATCAAAACTGTCATCACTGAGCGCGAACTCAGTGAGGCGAAATAAGGAGGATAACTGGTCATGGAAAGATCAAACCGTAAAGTATTACGCGGAAAAGTCGTTTCTGATAAGATGGACAAGACCATTACGGTTGAGGTAGCAACCAGCAAGAGTCATCCGCTTTATTCGAAGCGTATTAAATATTCAAAGAAATTCAAAGCACATGATGAGAACAATGAGGCGAAGATCGGTGATATCGTAGAAATCATGGAAACTCGTCCGTTATCCGCGACCAAGCGTTTCCGCCTGGTTAAGATCGTCGAAAAGGCTGTAATTCTTTAATAGCACAAGGAGGAACTGACAATGATTACGAATGAAAGTAGATTAAATGTCGCGGACAACACCGGTGCTAAGGAATTATTAGTCATCCGTTGCCTGGGCGGCAGCAAGCGCAAAAGAGCGAACATCGGCGATATCATCGTCTGCTCGGTCAAGACAGCAGCTCCTGGCGGAACTGTAAAGAAGGGCGACGTCGTCAAGGCGGTCATCGTCCGGACACGTTACGGCATCCGTCGTGAAAACGGCAGCTACATCAAGTTTGATGACAATGCAGCCGTTATCATCAAGGACGACAACACACCAAGAGGAACCCGTATTTTCGGTCCTGTTGCAAGAGAACTGCGTGACAAAGACTTCATGAAGATTGTTTCTTTGGCACCAGAAGTTTTATAGGAGGTGGCTTGAGATGAAAATTAAAAAAGGCGATAAAGTAAAAGTCATCACTGGACATTACAAGGGAACGATCGGCGAAGTTCTGGCCGTTATGCCGAAAGAGAACAAAGTCATCGTTGAGGGTGTCAATCTGATGAAGAAACACCTGAAGCCGACTCAGGCTAACCCGGACGGAGGCATCATTGAAAAGGAAGCTCCGATTCATGTATCCAATGTCATGGCGTATGATTCCAAAGCCAAAACAGCCAGCCGGATCGGCTTTAAGGTCGAAAAGGGCGAAAAGGTCCGCGTATTCAAGAAATCCGGCAACGTCGTCAAGGGAGGTAAGAAATAATGAACCGTCTTGTTGAAAAATACCAGAAGACAGTCATTGAATCTCTGATGAAGCAGTTCAATTACAGCTCTGTCATGCAGTGCCCGAAGATCGAGAAAGTCGTCATCAACATGGGTGTCGGCGATGCGATCGCCAACCCGAAGGCGCTGGACGAAGCAGTTGCCGAACTGACTCAGCTGGCAGGCCAGAAGCCGGTCATCACCAAGGCGAAGAAGTCCATCGCGAACTTCAAGCTGCGTGAAGGCATGCCGATCGGCTGCAAGGTCACCCTGCGCGGTGAACACATGTATGAATTCCTGGATAAGCTGTTCAACATTTCCCTGCCGCGTGTCCGCGACTTCCGCGGCGTCAGCACAACGGCGTTCGACGGTCGTGGCAACTACACGCTGGGCGTGAAGGAACAGATCATTTTCCCGGAAATCAACTTTGATAAAGTAAGCAAAGTACGCGGTATGGACATCGTTATCGTAACGACGGCCAATACTGATGAAGAAGCAAAGGCATTGCTGGCAGGTATGGGCATGCCGTTTGCGAAATAAGGAGGACAACAACCATGGCAAAGACATCAATGAAAATTAAGCAGCAGCGTCCTCAGAAGTACAAAGTCAGAGAGTACACGCGCTGCGAACGTTGTGGACGTCCGCACTCTGTCTTAAGCAAGTACAAAGTCTGCCGTATCTGCTTCCGCGAATTAGCCTATAAGGGCCAGATTCCGGGAGTCAAGAAGGCAAGCTGGTAAGGATACGGAAGGAGGAAAAAGCAATGATGAATATGACTGATCCTATCGCAGATATGCTGACCAGAATCCGTAACGGTGTTCAGGCGCGCCACGAAGCCGTTGAAATTCCGGCAAGCAAGCAGAAGGTTGAAATTGCGAAGATCCTGAAGAACGAAGGATTTATCCTGAATTACGCAGTCACAGGTGAAACCGCTGCAGAAAAGAAGATCACAGTCACTTTGAAATACGGCCCGAATAACGAAAAAGTTATCAGCGGCATCAAGCGTATCTCGAAGCCAGGCTTACGGGTATACGCCAAGAGCGGCTCGATCCCACGTGTCCTGAACGGTTTAGGCATCGCGATCATCTCTACCTCTCAGGGATTGATGACCGACAAAGAAGCAAGAGCGAAGCATACGGGCGGCGAAGTTATCGCCTACGTATGGTAAGCGTGTTAGAGAAAGGAATAGAAAACAATGTCACGTATCGGTAATAAAACGATTACCATTCCAGCCGGTGTTGAAGTCACGGTTGCGGCTGGCAATGAGGTGACGGTCAAAGGACCTAAGGGTACTTTAACACGTCAGTTTAACGAAAACATGCAGATCGATGTCAACGGCAATGAAATCAAAGTCGTTCGTCCGAACGATGAGAAGCATATCAAACAGCTGCACGGCACAACCCGCGCGCTGCTGCACAACATGGTCGTCGGCGTTTCTGAGGGCTTCACCCGTGAACTGGAAGTTGTCGGTATCGGCTTCCGTGCCGCGGTCAGCGGCAACAAGCTGACACTGAACGTCGGCTTCTCTCACCCGGTTGAATTCGAGGTTGAGGAAGGCCTGAAAGTTGAGTGCCCGTCCGCAACTGAAATTAAAGTTTCCGGCATCGACAAGCAGCGCGTCGGCGAATTCGCTGCGGTCGTCCGGGCAACAAAGAAACCTGAACCATACAAGGGTAAAGGTATTCGCTATAAAGGCGAACATGTCCGTCGTAAAGAAGGCAAGACGGCTGGTAAGAAATAGTGGGAAAGGAGAGAGTGAACAATGCTTAAGAAAGTATCTAAAAATGATGAAAGAATTCGTCGTCACATTCGCGTCCGTACAAAGATCAGCGGAACTCCGGAACGCCCACGCCTGAACGTCTTCCGTTCTAACAGCCATATCCACTGCCAGATCATCGACGATGTTAACGGCACGACGTTGGTTGCCTGCAGCAGCGTGGACATGAAGCTGGAAAACGGCGGAAATATCGAAGCCGCAAAGACAGTCGGAACCGAACTGGCGAAGCGTGCTTTAGCTAAGAACATCACTGAAGTTGTATTTGACCGTGGAGGTTATGTTTATCACGGACGTGTCCAGGCCCTGGCCGAAGCTGCCAGAGAGGCCGGACTGAAATTCTAGGAGGGCTCGCTGAATGGAACGTAAACCAAGAAGAGTTGAACGCGATAAAGAATTTGAAGAACGCGTTGTTGTCATCAACCGTGTAACCAAGGTTGTTAAAGGTGGACGTCGTTTCCGCTTTGCCGCCCTGGTTGTCATTGGTGACAAAAAAGGCCGCGTAGGCTACGGCACAGGAAAAGCTAACGAAGTTCCTGATGCAATTAAGAAGGCCAGTGAAAATGCCAAGAAGAATCTGTTCAGAGTTCCTCTGGTAAACAATGGCTCCACGATCCCACATGCTGTCACCGGCGTTTACGGCGCGGGTGAAGTGTTCCTGAAACCGGCTGCAGAAGGTACCGGCGTTATCGCCGGCGGCGCTGTCCGTGCGGTTCTGGAGCTGGCAGGCGTCAGCGACGTTCTGTCCAAGTGCATCGGTTCCCGCACGCCGATCAACATGGTTCATGCCACGGTTGCCGGTCTGAAAGAACTGAAAACGATCGAAAGCGTTAGCAAACTGCGTGAGAAGAAGCCGCAGGAAATTCGCTAAGTTAGACGGGAGGCAGCTACAATGAAATTAAACGAACTGAAATACACAGAAGGTGCACGTCGTAACTCGAAGAGAATCGGCCGCGGCCATGGCTCCGGATGGGGCAAAACTGCAGGCAAGGGTTCCAAGGGCCAGAACGCTCGTTCCGGCGGCGGAGTCGCACTGGGCTTTGAAGGCGGCCAGACACCGATCTGGCGTCGTCTGCCGAAGCGTGGTTTCACCAACTTCACCCGTAAGGAATACTCGATCGTCAACGTCGAACTGCTGAATCGGTTCGAAGATGGCGCTGAGATTACTCCGGAACTGTTAAAGCAGGCGGGTTTAGTCCGCAAGGAACTGGACGGCGTGAAGATCCTGGGCGTTGGCGAACTGGAAAAGAAGCTGACGGTCAAAGCCAATAAATTTTCCAAATCAGCAGTAGAAGCAATTGAAAAAGCAGGCGGAAAAGTAGAGGTGATCTAACATGATCCAGACCTTTACCAGCCTGTTCAAGAATAAAGAAATCCGGTCTAAGATTATCTTTACTCTGGCCATGCTGTTCATCTACCGACTCGGATCCGGCATTCCGGTTCCGGGCGTAGATGCGACGGCGCTGACCGCCGGCATCGCTGATAATTCCATTCTGGGAATGATGAACCTGCTGGGCGGCGGCGCATTACAGCGTCTGTCGGTCTTCGCCTTGAGATCGGAAGAGCGTCGTGTAGGGAAAGAG
>NZ_CFQZWI010000005.1:0-75441 GCF_986127675.1 Holdemania sp.
CCGATCTTGATTTTTATGGCCAGAAACGACGGAATCGACCGCACCTTTGCCCGTAACCAGGACTTGCCCACCCTTGATGATGTGGCAAAGGTGCAGGAACACAATGAACGAGAAAAGGACAGCTACTCCAACCAGGATATTGATACCACCCAGACCTACCGGAATATCCACTTCAAAGCTCCCACCGACAGCTATACCGCTATGTTCGATCAGATGATTGCCGATGGTGTCATCTTCACCCGTGGTCTGAAAGCCGATGCGGTGAAATACGGGGAACTGATTTTTGATGTGAACTCCGCTTACTTTCACAATCACGGCGGATATGAATATGCCAAGCAATTCTACACCGACGCATACAAAGCTGCCGTAGAGATCGTGGGCGGTGAGCAGTATATCCTCTCTGCCGTCATGCACGCCGATGAGCGCAACCGAGCCATGTCGGAAGCTCTGGGGCAGGATGTGTATCACTACCACCTTCATGTGGTCTATGTCCCGGTGGTGGAAAAACAGATTCTCTGGTCGAAGCGGTGCAAGGATAAGTCCCTTGTAGGTACAGTCAAGGAGACCATTATGCAGGTCAGCCGGAGTAAAAAGTGGGAATCCAAAGTTGCTCTGGATGAACAGGGCAATCCGCTTCGGACCTCCAAGGGCAAGAAAGTTCTGCGGACATCGTACAGTGTCCTGCAAGACGATTTCTTCAACTATATGAAAGCTGCCGGATATACCGATGTGGAGCGTGGAGAGCGTGGCAGCACTGAAGAACATCTGACTGTGACCCAGTTCAAGGTGGCACAGGAGCAGCAGCGGCTGGAAGATGTGACCGCCCAAATCGCTCAGACAGAACAGGCGCTGGACACCGCACAGGCTGCCGTTGAGAAAAAGCAGAAGGAACTGCAATCTCTGCAAAAGCAGACCAAAGAACAGCGCACTGCCGCCCTGACGGTACAGGAAATCCGCTCCATGGGGAAAAAGACGCTCACCGGCAACATCACTCTGACCCCATCCGAGTGCAGCACACTCAAGGATTATGCGGTCAATGGGATTCTTGCCAAGGCGGAAAACAGCCGTTTGGAAGAAAAACTGCAAAGCGCACAAAAAAGTGCCGCTGTCTGGAAACAGCGATATGAGTCGCTGAAAGAACAGGCACGGCCTTATCTGGAAGCTGTCAAGCTCGCACCCGAAAAGGTGCGGGCTTTTCTTGATGCCATTTTACCCCGGACCCGGCAAACAAGGGAGCACGATCAACCTTCCCGCCGTAAGTCGCACGAAATGGAACTTTAATTGATGGAGGGAACTGCATGAGAAAACACAAAGATTTTACGAGCGAACCTGACTATGGTTATATCGACATTGAATCCTGCTTTGAACCGATTTTTGAGCCGCCCTTGGAAACCCTGGAAGAATGGCACAGCTGGGAGGATGAACCCGAACCGACACTGGAAAACACCTCGGTCTATGTCACAGAGCCGGATGGCGCTCAATATTTTTACTGCGGCAATACCCGGATTCGGGTATCCGAGCATTTCTCCCAGGCAGGCAAACCCATGGATAAGCTGATTGAAAATGTGATCCAGTATGCCGCCCGCAACGCTGGATAAACCCACAACAAAATGTCGTTGAACCACACCCACGCTTACGGTATAATAAAAGCAGAAGTATTGTAAGCGTGGGTTGTTTCGATTAGAAGGAGGACTTTTACCGTGAAACAACCTTACAATACCGCACTCTATATGCGTCTCAGCCGTGACGACGAAAACTATGGCGACAGCGTGAGTATCGAGACCCAGCGCACCATATTGCAGCAGTACGCAAAGGAACATGGTCTTTCGGTGTATGGCGAATATGTCGATGACGGATGGAGCGGAACGAACTTTGAGCGCCCCAGCTTTCAGCGGATGATGGATGATGTGGAGGCTGGAAAGGTCAACTGCATTATTACCAAAGATCTCAGTCGCTTTGGCCGTGAACACGTAATGATGGACTACTATCTGGAATTTGTGTTCCCGGAAAAGCAGATTCGATACATCGCTGTGGCCGAAAATGAGGACACCGAAAAAGGACTTTCGGATTTTGTGCCGTTCAAGAACCTTTTTAACGAATGGTTCGCAAAGGATACCAGCCGCAAGGTGAAAACGGCGCTCCGTGCCAAATTTGCTGCCGGAGAACGCACTTTTGCCTATGCGCCGCTGGGATACATCCGCCATTCCGAAGTCAAAAACACTTTGGCCATAGACGAAGAAACCCGCTGGATCATCGAGAAAATCTTTGACCTTGCGTTTCATGGAGCAGGTGCGGCGAAGATAACCAAGACCCTGCTTGCAGAGAAAGTCCCGACTGCGGGCTGGCTCAATTATCAGCGGTATGGAACTTTCGCCAATATCTATGCCAATGCGCCAGAAGAAAAATCCTATGCCTGGACGATTGCTCAGGTAAAAAGTATTCTGCAAGATGAAACTTACATCGGCAACAGCGTACACAATAAGCAAACCAATATCTCTTATAAAAACAAGAAAAAGGTGCGCAAGCCGAAAGAAGAATGGATTCGGGTGGAAAATACCCATGAGGCGATCATCAGCCGGGATGTGTTTGAGCAGGTGCAAAAGCAGATTGTGAGCCGCAGACGGCAGCAGAAGGATGCCACAACGCAGATTTTCGCTGGTCTTGTAAAATGTGCAGATTGTGGCTGGTCTATGCGCTTCGGCACGAACCGGCAGAACAAAACGCCGTACAGCCACTTCACTTGCAGCCAATACGGACAGATGGGTACACAATGCTCGGCGCATTATATCCGCTATGACACGCTCTATGTCTATGTACTGTCCAGAATCCAGTATTGGTCCCATCGGGCGCAGATGAGCGAAGAAAAACTCTTGCAGCAGATTTTGAAAAACGGTGACCGGGAACGCATAACCGCCGCCAAGCGTCAGGAATCTGAGCTGAAACGGGCGGAAAAGCGCAAGGCAGAAGTGGACGGAAAATTCGTCCGAATGTACGAGGACTGGTCTGCCGGACGCATCACCGAATATAACTTCAATCTGCTGACGAAAAAGTACCAGGCAGAACAGCTGGAGCTGGAGGAAAAGATCAGCCGCTTGCAAGCGGAGCTGTCCGCAGAGCAACAAACTGCCCTGGATGCCGAAAAGTGGGTCGCTCTCATCAAGCAGTACGCCAATCCCACAGATCTGACCGCTGAACTTCTCAATACCCTGATTGAGAAGATTGTGATTCATGAGGCTACTAAAGGTGCGGATGGGATGCGAGATCAGGAGATTGAGATTTACTACCGATTTATCGGCAAAATTGATTAACCTGCATCCATATCCTTAACTATGGGAAACCGATTTATCCTGCCCGGATATTCAATCGCTGCCGCGGCTGGCGGAAATTCTCGGGGTCTCTGTGGAGGAATTAATGCAGGGCGAAACCCGTCCCGCGTCGTTAGTGAAGCGAATCAACGAGATCGTAGATCTGGTGCTGAAGGCGCTGGTCGTCGCGATGGGCATCGCGCTGATCGTGTGTTCTGTTTTAAAGACGCTGAAACCCACGAGTGGGTTCCAGCTGGCAGATCTGGGGCTGGCCAGCGCAGGAATTCTGTTTCTGCGGCAGGGGAAGGAGACAATTTAGGTCAGGTTTTCTTTCTGCGTTTGAGAATCAGCGTACAACAAGCGGATGTTTCAATAAAATACACGATGCTTTATAAACGCAAGGCAAATAAAAAGATGGGGTTCCATCTTTTTATTTGATATTTCCTCAGAAGAAATCTTTGAATGTCATTACTGACCGCGTGAAATTATTTTATTTATACAGCGGACCATAAGCCGCGCAGGCACGGTAATCGGCGCTCTCCAGATCCTTCGTGCCGAAGGCCGCCCAGCTGTGCGGCCGGAACAGATCGTTGTCGCTCAGGTTGTGCATCGAAACCGGGATTCGCAGCATGCTTGCCAGCGTGATCAGATCCTTGCCGATATGGCCATAAGTGAAGGTGCCATGGTTGGCGCCCCAGTTGGCCATGACGGAATAGACATCCTTAAACGCTGAATTGGCTTCGTCTAAACGCGGAACAAACCAGGTCGTCGGCCAGGTCGGATCGGTGCGCTGATCGAGAATTTTGTGCATTTCATCATCCAGAACGACCGTCCAGCCTTCGGCGATCTGCATGACCGGGCCGATGCCCTGAACCAGATTCATCCGAACCATCGTAACCGGCATTTCTGCGTGGGTGCGGAAATGGGAGGAGAAGCCGCCGCCGCGGAAGTAGCCGAGATCCGCCGGACACCAGTCGGTCGCCTTCAGACAGGCGTCGATGTCCGCGTCGGTCATTTCCCACCAGGTTTTCATGACGCCCTGGCCGTTTTCATCCTTGGCGCAGCCGGTGGCGTCCAGCGCCGCCGCACCGGAGTTGATCAGATGGATGAAGCCGTTGGCCGCCCGGCCTTCCGGTTTGCGTCCGACGACGCGCTCGACTGCTTCCGGACTCCAATAGGTGCGCACGTCCGCAAAGATGGAAGCACGATGGTTCAGCAGCTTTTCAAATAACATCGCGACGCCGTTGAGCGTATCGTTTTCCGTCGCCAGCACCAGCGGTTCTTTTTTGCCGTTCCAGTTGAACGAGGAGTTAGTGATCGCCTCGGCGAAGTCGCCGTTAGGCATGTAGTCGGTCCACATCCGCTGACCCTGGAAGCCACCCGCGATCGCATTGCGGCCGATCGCTTCCTCATGCCGGCCGATCGCATTCAGCTTGTCGTTGCCCAGCATGATGTCGCGGATGATCATCGTCATCTTCGTGACGAACTGCCACTGCTTTTCCTTATCCTCGGCGCTGTACGGCTTGGCGTTCTTGTCGAAGCCTTCCGGACAGTTGGCCTTAACCCAGGCGTAAGCCCGTTCGTATTCTTCATGATCGTAGATTTCCAGATTGACGCGGCGGATGATTTCCGACATGTCCACCCATTCGGCGCGGATGCCTAAATACTTCTGGAAGAAATCCGGGTCGCAGCAGCTGCCCATGATGCCCATCGCAATCGCGCCGATGTTGACATAAGCTTTGTTGCGCATTTCGCCGACCGCAATGGCGCAGCGGGCGAAGCGCAGGATCTTTTCCTGAACGTCGGCCGGAATTGAGCGGTCGTCGGCGTCCTGAACGTCATGACCATAAATGGAGAAGGCCGGCAGCCCCTTCTGGGCATGGGCTGCCATGACGGCTGCCAGATACACCGCGCCCGGACGTTCGGTGCCGTTGAAGCCCCAGACGGCCTTGACGGTCGTCGGATCAAGATCCATC
This sequence comes from Holdemania sp., assembly GCF_986127675.1. Taxonomy (NCBI): domain Bacteria; kingdom Bacillati; phylum Bacillota; class Erysipelotrichia; order Erysipelotrichales; family Erysipelotrichaceae; genus Holdemania; species Holdemania sp. The sequence continues at coordinate 5,282 of NZ_CFQZWI010000005.1, forward strand.
GTTTCTGAACCATAGCACCAGCACGGCGTGACCGATAAGGTGCCGCAGACATTTTCACGGCCGAACTTATCTGCGCACAGCGCCGCTTCCCGGCCGCCGCCGATCGTTGAATCAGCGATTACGACCTGCACCGGCGTACCGTCGGAATAGGTCAGGTTGGCTTCAATCAACGCCTTGGCGGCTTTCGCCATGCCCATCGTCTGTTCTTCAAGACCTTCGCGGATGCCGCCCCAGCGGCCGTCGATGGTCGGACGGATTCCAATCTTGCATTTACTTAATTCCATCTCTGTTCTCCTTTTTTGTTTTTTATTTTATATCTTCATGAAGAGGATCGGATCAGGCCACTTCGTTCACCGCGGCCTGAGCTTTGAATTGTTTCAGCCGGGTGATCTGGGAAGTCATGGAAGCTTGTGGAACGGCCGTCATGATTTTCTCGCTGTGCTGGATCAGATCGGTGATCTGGGCATGATCCGCGACCAGCCCTTCCGCGATCAGCTGCACGGCGATGTTGCCCAGCGCCGTGGCCTCGACGGGTCCGGCAATCACGCGTTTTCCGGTGGCGTCGGCGATCTTCTGGCGCAGCGTTGCGGACTGACAGCCGCCTCCCACCATATATAAGGTATCGGAAGGCTGCCCCGTCAGGGCTTCCAGCTCGTCGAACGCCAGCTTCATCTGTGCGGCCAGGCTCTGGTAAACGCACCAGAACAGCTCGCCATGCGTCTGCGGCAGCGGCTGACCGGTCGCTTTCAGATAATCGTGAATTCGCCTGATCGTCTGGCCGAATTCGCGGAAGGTCGGCGCCTGCGTGTCGATCAGGCCGTCGTAGCTCTGGGCTTTGTCCATCATCGCTTCAATTTCATCGTAGGTCAGCGCCGTTCCCTGACGCTGCAGCTCGGCCTTGCATTGCTGGATGATCCACAGCCCGGTCAGGTTGCGCACCAGCCGGGTTTTGCCGCCGGGACTGCCTTCGTTGGAAACACCCAGCTGGGCGCTGGCTTCGGTAATCACCGGCTGATCGAGAATCTGACCCGTGATCGCCCAGGTCCCGCAGCTTAAGAATATCGGATGGTTTTCCTCCGTCGGCAGCGCGTAGATCGCACTGGCCGTGTCATGCGCTCCGCACAGCAGCACGTCGATCTCCCCGCAGCCGCACTCCGCGGCAATTTCCGGTTTTAACGTTCCCAATATCTCGCCCGGATAGCGCAGCGGCGCAAATAAATCCGGCTGCAGTCCTAACCGCTCAAGCAGTTCTGTATGAATACCGGTACGCTCCGGATTGAGACATTGCGAGGTCGAGGCAATCGTGAACTCGCACGCCTGCTTTCCCGTCAGAAAATAGCCGATCAGATCTGGCATGAACAACAGCTGATGCGCCCGCTCCAGCACTTCCGGCCGCTGGTTTTTCAAGGCTGCCAGCTGCATCAGCGTGTTGATTTCATCCGGCGTGTTGCCAGTCTGGGCAAACAGCTCCTGCATCGAAATAGTTTCACTCAGCGTCTTCAGAATCCCGCGGGTCCGCTCGTCCCGATAGCAGATCGGATTTTCGATCAGCCTGCCGCTTTCGTCCAGCAAGCCGAAATCCACGCCCCAGGTGTCGATTGCCAGCGATTTCACCGTGTAGCGCTGCGCGGCAAGCGCAATGCCTTTTTTGATTTGATTGAATAAGTTTAAGACGTCCCAATACAACGAACCACAGCAGGCCACCGGCTCGTTGGCAAAACGGTGGATCTCATGACAGCGAAGCGTCTTTCCATCGGTCTGCGCGGCGATCACGCGGCCACTGCTGGCGCCTAAGTCAATCGCAAGTACGCACGGTTCCATCGCTATTTCCCGGAATATTTCTTATAGCCCGGATGCTTGCCGGTGACGTGATACGTCGTGTCGCGCATGGTGATCAGCCGATCAATGTTTTCCCGCGAAATGTCCTTCACTCCGCCTAACAGCCTCGCGTTCAGCATGATCTTGGCCGTCAGTTCCAGCGTTTCCATGCGGTAATACGCGGTGATCAGATCACAGCCGACGGTCAGTGCCCCGTGGTTTTCCAATAAGATGACGTCGTGCTCCTTCAAAAACGGCGCGATGCCTTCCGGAACTTCGTCGGTCGACGGGGTGCCGTACGGCGCGATCGGAACCGAGCCGATCGCAATGACCGATTCGATCATCGCGTAATCGTCCATCGGTACGTGCGCGCAGGCAAACCCGGTCGCGGTGGCCGGATGCGCGTGAACGACCGCGCCGACATCCTCGCGCTCTTTGTAGCAGCGCAGGTGCATCTTAATTTCGCTGCTTGGCCGATAACCCTCCAGCGCTTCCAGCACCTCGCCTTGGCCATTGATTTTGATCAGCTTTTCCGGCGTGATAAAGCTTTTTGAGATGCCGGTCGGCGTCGCTAAATAAAGGTCCTCGCCGATCTTGACGGACACGTTGCCGTCGTTGGCCGCAACCCAGCCCTGCTGCCACATTTTGTGACAAACGTCGCAGATCTGTTCGCGGATTTCCTGTTCATTCATGATGTTTCATCCTCCCTATACGATAATTGTGGCATAATCTTCCAGCGCATGCAAGCGTTGAATGAAACCGCTGCCACCGTAAAAAAGACAGGCTGAAACTCAAGTTGGAAAAAACGTCGTAATGAAGCGTTTCTATGAAATCATCGTGAAGAATGTTCGAAAGAACGATCTTTGAACTTTCCGTGAAAACGTTGAAAAATGATGAATTTCATCACTCCTTTCAGCGACGCGGGAAAGGAAAAAAACAAACATATTGTATTCCGCGAAAGTGATATTTTACTGAGTGATAAGATAAGCAAAAGATCAAAGAAAGTTCTTCCTATCCGAAAATGATCGTTTGCCTGCCTTTTAAATCAAAGGTCCGCTGAAAGAATCATTGCGGCGACTTCAATTTCATCAAATACAGCTGGCGGCAAATCATAAAATAGAGAGCATGAAAAAGACGAACATTCTCAGTTCGTCCTCACTTTCGATCAGTCTTTCAATCCAACGTCGGAAGTCTTTGCTTCTTTCAGCCACCGCCGGTAAGTCAGATCAATCCCCAGCGCGCCGAGCGGCGCGGTGATCAGGATTGCCATCACCGCCGCGCTTAAGACCAGTTCGCCGCAGGCCAGTCCCAGACTCAGCGGAACCGCACCGATCGCAGCTTGAACCGTCGCTTTCGGGCAATATGCGATCATGCAGAAAAGCCGTTCCTTCCGATTCAGCGGTGTTTTGATCAGACATAACGCTACCGCCGTCATTCTGAAGAACAACGCCGTGAAAATCAAAAGAATCAGCGATCCCCCGGCCTTGAACAGATACGCCGGATTCACGACCGCGCCGACCAGAACGAATAACATCATTTCCGCTCCGACCCATAAGCGGGAAAATTTCTGCGACAGACGTTCGGCTAAAATGGTATAACGGCTGTAAATCGCAATTCCCATTGCCATTACCGCTAACAGACCGGAAAACGGCAGCATCGTTTTCAGCCGGGTTTCCGTTTCCAGCAACAGAAACGCCACGCTCATCAGAATTAAAACCTTCAGGGAATCGCGCAGATGAATCTTCCGGAAAAACCAGCACAACATTAGCCCTGTCAGGGCGCCGGTCAAAATCCCAACCGTAATTGAAACTGGAATTTGAAACAGCGCCGCGGCGGAAAGCGGACCGCCTTGAGCTAAGGCGAGGAAGCTGGAAAACAACACGATGACAAACACGTCGTCGGCCGAGGCGCCGGCCATGATCATCTGCGGAATGGATTGTTCAGTTCCGCGTTTTTCCTCCATCAGCTTCAACATCCGCGGTACGATGACCGCCGGGGAAACCGCTGCGATCACCGCGCCCATGACCGCGCTTTCCACTACGGATAATCCCAAAAGCTTCGGCCCCAATACAACATAAGCAAGAATTTCCAGAGCGGCTGGTACAAAGCAAAGCAGAACCGCCGGCCGGCCGACCCGTTTTAAATCGTTCAGATCCAGCGCCAGTCCGGCCCGCAGCAGAATTAACACCAGCGCCAGCTGCCGCAGCTCCGCCGCAATCCCCATCAAGCTGTCAGAGTACCAGTTTAAGCCATACGGCCCTAATAAAATCCCGGTTAAAATCATTCCGAGTAACCCCGGCAGCCGCAGCCGTTCCAATATCTGACTGAACAGAATTCCTACTAAAAATAAGCATGCGAGACTGGTCAACATTTTTTTCTCCTCCTATGATTTCTCCTGCTTTCTACCGATAATCCACAAAAAAAGCTGATGACCTATGCGAAAAACACACAGAAGTCATCAGCTGATACAGCGGTTTAGGCACATTGCCTGGGGAGACATCATTCCCTGTTCTTTATTTAAACGGATTTTGGACACATTGTCAAGATTGTAAAAAATCCTTCAGTTGTGGCGAAAAGCCGCAGCGTGTATAATGAGGTACAGGCGAAAGCCTGCTTTTGGGATAAAATCAGTTAAAAACGATTGAAAACCCGGTGAACGGCGTAGAATAATCACGAAACAGGAGGGGATATTATGATCGAAACTCCGGCTCAGGCAGTGATCTTATTTTTTATTTACAGTTTTTTAGGGTGGGTTTGCGAGTGTCTCTATTGTTCCATCGGTCAGCGCAAATGGATTAACCGCGGTTTTTTAGCGGGACCTTACTGCCCGATTTACGGCTTTGGCGGCGTTTTTGTTTTAACGCTGCTGGAGCCGGTTGCGGATTCGTACGGGATGGTATTCCTCTGGGGCGTCGTGATAACCAGCACGCTGGAATATCTGACCAGTTTTGTGATGGAGAAAATGTTTCATACCCGCTGGTGGGATTATTCCCGGTACCGTTTTAATCTCAACGGCCGGATCTGCCTGTTGAATTCGACGCTGTTTGGCTTGATGTGCCTGTTTGTGGTGTACGTCATTCACCCGCCGATCTATAACGCCGTCCAGCGGATTCCGCTGCCGCTGTTGTGGGCGGTCAATGCCGCGTTGTTGATCTATTTCTCCACCGATGTGTTCAAGACGGTGCATGCGCTGCTAAGGCGGAACAAGGAATTTGTCGAACTGGAAAAGTGTATGCAGGAGCTGCGTGAAGCGATGAAGAACGTTGATCAGGTCGGTGAAGACGTGCCGTTTTACGAGCGGATTCAGGCCGTGATGGATTCGACGGATGCGGATGAACAGCTCTCGGCGATCATTGACAAGATGGTCAGCCGAATCGATCTGATTCCCAAGCGGACTTTTAAAATTCGTTCACGTCTGAACAAGGCATTCCCGCATCAGGTCAACCGGGAATTTTCCAATGAATTCCGCGCCTGGGTGGATCAGACCCGCAACCGCACAAAGAAGGCGATCAACGATAAAAAAGAAGCGATCGCTGAAAAGATCGAAAACACGCTGGGCCGCTGATTGCGGCCCTGTTTTCATGGAGAAACACCGCTGCTAAAATCCGCTTTGCCAAACTGTCGGACATCGGAGAAAGAAGGAAGGCTGTACGCAAGGCGGGTAGGATATACTGAGAATAGAAAATTCATTTCCTTCCGGAAAGCGGAATCGACGAATGAATTGAGGAGAATTGTGAATGAAGGATATCGGTGGGATCGATCCCCAACTGAAAAGCATCGCGAAGAAGATTCCGTATAACCGGCTTATGATCAAGCTGGCGAAGCCATATCAAACGCTCGCGCTGAAAGGCACGAAGCTTTTGGAAGGCGTTGCTTGCCGCCGGATTTTGCTGAAGGAAAACGGCCGGAATTTACCGGTGGATATTTATGAGCCGGCTGCGGCGACAGAGCAGCTCCCATGTCTGTTGATGATCCACGGCGGCGCGTTCAGTTATAAGGCATCGGCTTATCATAAAAAGCTGGCCTGCCTTTATGCGGCGGAGGTTCGCTGCCGGGTGATCTTTCCTGATTATCCTCTGTTGCCGGAATATCCTTACCCGGCAGCTTATGAAGCTTGTCTGGCCACGCTCCGGTGGGGGATTGAACATGCTCAAACTCTGCGGATCGATCCAACCCGCATCGGCATTGCGGGAGACAGCGCCGGCGCGACCCTGGCCGCAACGCTCTGCAACTCGACGGCGGCGGAAGCCTTGCCCTTTCCCTGTGCACAGATGCTCATCTATCCGGCAGTGGATGCGGCGATGTCCACGCCGTCCATGGCCAGATATACGGATACGCCGTTATGGAATTCCCGCAGCAATCAGAAAATGTGGAAGCTCTATTTAAGGAAGGCGGACAGCGCTCTGATCAAAAAGGCCTCGCCGATGCACAACACTCTGCCGGACAAGATTCCCCCGACTTACATGGAAACCGCGGAATTTGATTGTCTGCATGACGAAGGCGTCTTGTATGCCAAAAAGCTTCGTGAAGCCGGAGCGAACGTCGAATTAAATGAAACAAAGGGAACCATCCACGGCTATGATTCCGCGCTCCAGACGCAAATTGTCAAAACGCAGATCGCAAAAAGAATCGCATTCTTAAAGAAATGCTTTTCTTGTAAGAAAAGAAATGCCGATCGCGTTGCTTGCGGTGGGGGGACTTTCAAAGAAAGGACATGGAAAACAAGTCGCCGCAAATAAAAAAGGGGCTTTTTTCCCCAGAGGAATCAGCCCCTTTTCTCTTTCCTGAAACCGCCGCTGCAGCTTATTTCTCCCCTTCTGATTGGATACGAATTATCCGCTGGATTAATTTAATTTAGGCGTGGATGTCTGCGATGGATCCGGGATATCCGCGGGAATCAGCTGATCAGGAAAAGAAGCCGGCATTTTAACATACAGGAAAATCAGCTCGGCCGGGATTAACGAGATAAAGGCAGCGAAGGCTGGAATGTGGAAAACAAGAACCATCAGGCTTACGACGACAGCCAGATAAAACAGACGGAAGGCATACAGCTGCCTGCGCGTCTTAATCCGCTCATCAAGCAGTGCATCGGTTCCTGTATAATCTTTGTCACCCAGAGTGATTACCGGCTGACGCCGGTCCACAAATAACAAATAATGAAAATAAGCTTTACCACCTTTCATAGAACAACCTCCTCTCAGCTATTCAATTTGCTTCTTCAAGCTGGAAAGATCTGATTTTTCAACTATAATTAAAGTATAAGGAAATTAACGGTGGAAAACAAGCAAAGTTCTCGGAATAGAGAATAAATTTCATTCTGGAGAGATTTTGAAGGCGGGAAAGCGGGAAGAACCGAAAACAGAAAATAAGGGAAGCGAAGGCAAGAATCAGAAGAGGAGAAGAATATGAATAAGAAAATGATCGCGTATGGGTTGGGGTTGTTAGGCATGATCGTCATCGTCGCCGGCGCTTCCGATTGGGCAAGGCGCAACGAAAATGGGGAAATCAAACCGACGCAGACCCCGGCGTGGGATCGGACGCCGGAAGTAAGCGAATCCAGGCCGTCAGAAAAACCGGCGGCGGAAGTTATTTCGACGTTTGTTTTTGACGATTTAGAAGTGAATCTTGACGACGAGAATCAGTTGGAGCGGATTTCCTTTTCTGATCCCGCGGCGGGATGCACGTTGCCGGCGGCGGAAGAAATTCCCTATCCTGACGAACCGGCGCTGACGGCTCTGATTGATCAGCTGGTCAAATCGCTCAATGACCGCGACGCCGATCGGATTAATTCCTTATTAGTCCGAGAAGAAGATCAGGTTGAATGGATACCGGCAATGCCGAAAATTCAGGAATATGCGATTCATTATCAAGCTGACGGTATTGTCAAACTGGATTTAACCTGGCTGGATTGCGATCAGCTGTTAAATTCACAATTTTGGATCACGCTGGCGGAGTCTGACGGCTTAAAGATCGACACGCTGCGGGAAAAGCCGGCATGCAAAAACCGGGCTTCTGTCATGTTGGGGGATAAATCAGAGCTTGCCGCACAATTCGTGAAGGCACTGACTGAAACAGATTACTTTGATCTCCTGTCGCTTTTCCCCGGGACCACGCCATGCAGCGAGACGGGCTTTGATTTGTGGGAAGGCGTGAAAATCAAGTCGGCGGAAGTTGTGGAGACTTCGGCAGCGGGAAATGGATCGGCGGCGTTGATCGAGATAGATGTCGACGATCCCGGCTGTACGCAGCTCGCTGCCGGGAAACATCGTTATTGTCTGGTGATGGAGAAAACGGGCAGCTCTGTTGCAATCGAAGGTTTCTATCGGATTATGGAAGACTAGGGACATGCGTTAACGACATTCCGGCAAAGCTTCTGCATAAGCATAATGACAAAATAAAGGATAAATGAGTATCATTGATTTTAAAATGAGGAATAAACAGAGAAGCGGCGGTCATGAAGAATTGGACCGCCGTTTTGATATAGACCGGAATTAGCGGGAGAAAGAATGAAAACGCTGAACCGATAGTCAGACTGCCGGTCATCAGTGGCAATGATCAGAACCCGGAAAATCTGTCAACGATCCGTGTAATGATTGAACCGCAAACCATCCATACTAACCCTGAAATGGGGTGATCGCGATGCCGAGCGCGCATAAGGGAGCGATATCGTTTGGTCTGGTACATATTCCGATCCAGCTGCAGGTAGCGGTGCGGGAGCATGATCTGAGCTTTAATCAGCTGTGTAAGAAAACCGGCGAACGAATTCGCTATAAAAAGTTTTGTCCCTCCTGCAATAAGGAAATCAAACAGGATGAAATTGTCAAAGGCTATGAATATGAAAAAGATAAATATGTCATCATCAGCGGCGAGGATTTGGAAAAAATCCAGACGGAGAAGGATAAAACGATCCAGATTTTAAAATTTGTCAAAGAGGCGGAAGTGGATCCGATTTACTTTGAGAAAAATTATTATGCCCAGCCGGATAAGCAAGGGCAGAAGGCGTTTGATCTGTTGCGGGAAGCGATGCTGGCAAGTAAAAAAGCGGCGGTGGCCCGCACGGTATTGGGAACCAAGGAAGCGCTGCTGCTGATCCGGGCAGTCGAGGACGGGATGCGGGTGACCTCGCTGTATTTTGAGGATGAAATCGTCACGGCCCCGGCCAAAACCGCAAGCAAGCTGACCAAGGCTGAAGTTACGATGGCGAAGCAGCTGATCGATCAGCTCAGCGGCCCGTTTGACATTGGGGATTATCACGACGAGTATCAGGAACGACTGCGCAATTTGATCGAACGGAAAATCCATGGTCAGGAAATTGTGAAGGTGAAGGAAAAACAGAGTGTTCAGGCTGTGGATCTGATGGAAGCTCTGAGCCAGAGCCTGAAGCAGACCACCGCCGGTGCGGCCAAGGCCAGGACGGCGCGGAAACGGACCGGGAAAAGCTTATCATGAGCGATCTGTTTGATCAGCATGGCTATGCTCCGATGTTGATCGGCCGCAGCGAGGAAGCGTTTGACAGCGAGGACTATCTCTACGAAATCAAGTGGGACGGCACCCGCTGTCTGGCGTATTGCTCGGATCATACGGAATTGATCAACAAGCGCGATAAACTGCTCAACGATCAATTCCCCGAACTGCTGAATCTGCATCGCTGTCTGCCAAAAACCGCGGTCTTGGATGGGGAGATCGTCGTCTTCCATGACGGCAAGCCGGACTTCTACGCGCTGCAGCGCAGGGAAATGCTGCGCAGCGCCTTCCGCATTCGATTGGCGCAGGAAAGCGATCTGGCGACGTTTATCGTGTTTGATATTCTCGAATATAACGGAAAAGACCTGACCGGACTGCCGTTAGTCAAACGCAGGGAGAAACTGAAAAGTTTTAAGGAAAGTGAAACCGCCGTCTGTTCGCGGGTCTATCTGTATGAAGGGGAAAAGCTGTACGCCTGGACGCAGCGGCAGAATCTGGAAGGGATCGTCGCCAAAGAAAAAACCAGTTTGTATCAATGCGGCAAACGGACAAGCTCCTGGATTAAGATTAAAAATCTGAAGGATGAGGATTTCGCAGTCTGCGGCTACATTCAGAAAGAGCGTAATGTGCTGAGTCTGGTGCTGGGGCAATATCTGGGAAAAACGCTCGTATATAAAGGGCATGTCACGCTGGGGGTCAGTGAAGCACTGCTGAAAAAGAAGCTACCGGTCACGCCGGACTGTCCGTTTCCGGAAACGCCGAAAAATCATGAACACGCCGTCTGGCTGAAACCGAAGCTGGTCTGTACCGTCAAATATATGGATAAAACGTCGGCCGGCTCGCTGCGCCAGCCGGTGCTGAAAGGCTTCCGGAAGGATAAAACGGCGAAAGAATGCAAAACTGACGAAGCAAAGTAGAATTTCCTTTCTTTAAATAAGAAAAAGAAGTACAATAAGATCAGGAAGGAGGCGGATAAGTATGAACGTCTTTCAGGTGTTTGATTCCGCAAATCTTGACCGCTGCCGCTTTTATATCGGCATGTCAGCATTTCTGATCTTTTTCTTCTTTGTAGTCACGCTGGTTTCACAAAATAATGATTGGTTGATTCTAGCGGGGATTTCAATTCTGGGCTGGCTGATCGCGATGGCTTTCTGGGCCGGGCAGCGCCGTAAGATCCGGGAGTTCCTGCGAGCCCATCCGCTTCATGAACCCTATCGCTGCATCGACACGACGTTTTTCAGCGAACAGGAAATTCTGTCGGCCAGTCTGGACAAGCTGACGTATTGCCGCTATGACGAGGTGCTTCAAGCCTATCACAACGATAATCCATGGGAAAAGACGCGGCCTGGCTACAAAGGAATACATACCGTAAGTGTTTCGACAAAGCAGGGAGCGATTCTGATTCGCGTCAGCGATGGACAGCGGGCGGAACTGCTGGTCCGTTGGATCAACGGGAAGAAAGCGGGCAATGGGACAGTGCAGCTGGAGGAGCTGGATAACTGGTCGATCAAAACGCGCTTTTAACGGCTTCTGTCATTCCGTGAATTCAAGAATGGAAAAGAAATCGGGAATTGGAAAAAATGAAAACAGAGATTTGAAAGCACAGGGTGAATCGCCTGTGCTTTTTTAAGCTTCAGCAGCGAAGAGAGCAGGACTGAGGGAGATTTGCCAGCGTTTTACAGCCGGTAAAGACAGATTTCCTCCCACTTCCGGCGGGAATTTGCCGGTTTTCTCAGAAGATCAAAATTCATTAACCAGCGGTGTGAAGTTTGCGAAGCAATGGAATCAAGCTGGTGCGACGGAGCAGTAAAAAAGCCGAAGTCTGACTTCGGCCTCAATTCAGAGTTTGCGGTCGGAAAGCAGCTCGGCCCGCTCGATCATCTTGCTGAATTTACTAAAATTGCTCTTCATGATATTCAGATACAGCGCGTCGATCAGATACAGCTGGGAACAGCGCATCGTCGTGACGTTCAGCCGGGTTTCCGTTTCAAAAGAAACCGTCTTTAAGATCAGATCCGCGTAGCTGTGCAGCGTATTCTTCGCCATCCGCGTCATCGCGATGATCGGCATGTCATGTTCCTTGGCGATCGAAGCGGCCTTGATGACCTCGCGCGTTTCGCCGGATTCCGAGATCAGAAACAATACGGTATCCTTTTTCGACTGATCGATCAGTGAGTAGATTGTGTGCGGCGTCTGACTCGTCACGCATAATAATCCCATCTTGACCAGCTGGTTGGCGAGATATTCGCAGAATAAATTAGAACTGCCGATACCGAACAGAATAATTTTTTTCGCACTCGTCAGCATTTCGCAGGCTTGCTGGATCGTTTCTTCTTTGTTGTTCTCAAACGTCACTTCAACGATATCGTGATACTGCGCGATAATTTTGCGGTTAGTATCGGTCATTGATTCGTTGACCTGAATTTCCTCGCGGACCAGATCCTGCCGCGGGATCGCTGACAGATCTGCCAGAAGCTCCCGGAAGCTGTTGTAGCCAAGCTTCTGGGAGAAACGGATGATCGTGGACTGACCGATGTGCGTATTGACGGCCAGCTGATGTGAAGTAATCGTCCGGATTTCATCAATATGTTCAAGAATGTAATCGGCGACGAGTTTTTCGGATTGCGTTAAATCCTGATACACAGCTTTTAATTTTGCTTTGAACATGGGCGGTTCCCCCTCTTGTCTTATTGACTTAATTATACAGAATTAAAACAATAACTACAAATAAGTTAATCAAAAAACAACTGGGAACGCTTGACAGATTCCGCGGAATGCAGTAATCTATGGGTAAATAATCCAAACTAAAAGGCGAAATGTTTGGATAAAATACCCAAGGAGGAAGAAAAATGGAGAACAAGGTTTACGATGTCGTCGAGGGTCTTATTCAGAAACTGAAAGCCACACAGGAAGAAAATGTGGAAAAAACAGCCCGGCTGTTTGCGGATGCGCTGAAAAACGGCGGCATGCTGCAGGCATTCGGTTCCGGACATTCTCAAGCGGGGGCCAGCGAGCTGTGCTTCCGCGCCGGCGGATTCATCCCGACCAAGCAGATTAAAGAACCAGCCAGCGGCGCATATGAAGGAATCGAAGGTGTCGGCACGGCCTTTATGAAGAAGGTGGACGTTCGTCCGAATGACGTTGTCGTTCTGATCTCCAACTCCGGCCGCAATCCGCTGCCGGTGGAAATCGCGCTGGCCGCGCATGAAAAGGGCGCGAAGGTCGTTGCGATCACTTCGCTGGAAGCCTCGAAAAATCTGACGCCGAAGCATTCCTGCGGCAAGAACCTGTGGCAGCTGGCAGACGTTGTCATCGACAACTGCGTCATGGATGGCGATGCTTCGATTGACGTCGAAGGTCTGGATACCCGGATCTGCGGGATGTCCGCGATCACCACGGCGATCCTTGTGCAGGCCTGCGTTTACCGCACGGCGCAGATGCTTTTGGAAGAAGGCATTGTTCCGCCGGTTTTCAAATCGCAGAATATCGACGGCGGGGCGGAATACAACGACAAGCTGCTGGCGCAGTATTTCGACCGGATGTATCACATTTAATTTCATAGTAAACCGAACAAACTAAAAGGGAATTCATGTGCAGAATTCCCTTTTTCATATTATAATAAAAATATGGATGTTCCCTGCCGTTGAAGGCGGGAAGTTAGAAAGGGAAACAAATGAAAAATAAGAGATTTTCACTAAGCCGTCTGATGCTTGCGCTGCTGGCTGTTTTCAGCTTATTGCTCAGCGGCTGCGGAGCACCGTCGGCGCCGTCTGCGTCACCGACACCGTTGGCCGAAGCGGTATCCGTCGAGCATCAGCCGCATCCGTTTGGCGACATGGAGTATGTCCGGCCGGATCTGGACAGTCTGGATCAGAAGATTGCCGACTGTCAGGCGATGGCGGCGGAAGCGGACAAGGAAAGTGAACTGCTGGTCTTGTATGATGAGATTCTGGAGGATATCCGGCATCTGGATACGATGGATTCCCTGGCTACGATTCACTACAACCTTGATACGACCGATGCCTTCTATGAAGAAGAAATGACAACGCTGGATAACTATTACACGCGCTTAGACAACAAAATGAACGAGCTGACCGGCACGATTCTGGAATCCAGCTATCAGGAAGCCGCAAAAGCAGCCTGGGGCGAAGAATTTATCGAGCGATATGAGATCAATTCCAAGCTGAATTCGCCGGAAATTGAAGAACTGAGCGAACAGGAAAATGATCTGGTTACGCAGTACACGAAGCTGCTGGCCTCCGAATACACGACCGAACTGAACGGACAGACAGTCACAGTGAATGATCTGGATTTGACCACCGACGAGGGAATTCAGGCGTACAATGAGATTTATGAAAAGAAGAATGCGGAGCTGGGCGGCATTTATCTGCAGCTGCGCGATCTGCGTATTCAGATTGCTGAAAAGCTGGGTTACGACAATTATACGGAGTATGCCTACGATGTCTTAGGTCGCGATTATACACCGGAAGACGCGCACAATTTCAGTGAGAAAATCAGAACGGAAATGTTGCCGGCATTCGGTCAGATGATCAGCAAGCATTATGACGAGCTGGTCAATGCGATCGAGGGCATGCAGGCGGGCGAGGGCGATCTGGAAGCGGCGCTGCCGATCCTGAAAACGGCGCTGCAGAAGGAATTCCCGGGCAAGATGAGCGAAGCTCTGGATTATATGCAGAATAACAAATTGTATGATTTCAGCGCGGAACCGAATAAAATGCACGCAGGCTATACGACGATTCTTAACGAATATTCTGCGCCGTTTATGTTTATCAATTCTTCTGACTACCGTCAGCCGGACACGGTTATCCATGAATTTGGACATTACTACAACTTCTATCTGATGCCGGAATTGAAGTGGAATGATAACAACAATCTGGATGCTGCGGAAATTCACTCGCAGGCACTGGAGCTGTTGATGCAGCCGTATTATGACCAGTTCTTCGGCGCCGATCAGGCGGAAGGCCAGAAGATCTATTCGATTTACAACATGATCAGCTCGATTCTGCAGGGATGCGCAGAAGATGAATTCCAGCAGGCCGTCTTCGCGAATCCGGATCTGACGCTGGAGGAAGTCAACGAGCTGCATTCTGAGATTTTCTATCAGTTTACCGGCAGCGAGCTGTATTATGAATGGGTTGAAATTCATCACCACTTTGAAACACCGTTCTATTATATCAGCTATGCAACCTCGGCGATTTCCGCCTTGGAGATCTGGGCGCAGAGTCTGGATGATCGGAATCAGGCGTTGTCCACCTACAACCAGATCACCCAGTTCACGACGAATTTCAAATACCGCGATGCTCTGACCAGCAGCGGCTTGAAGGATCCGTTCACGTCGGATTGTGTCAGCGAGATTGCCGCAAAGGTCAAAGGTTTGTAAAATAAGAACAGGCGAAGCAGGGGAAACTCTGCTTCATTTTTAGGTCAGGAAGCAGTGAAGGTTTAAAATAGGACTGGAAAAGCGAAAAGGACTCCGCTATAATAAGACATGCATTAACGTGAACGATTTGAAGTCGTTTAACGTTGCAGGCCATGTCCTGTTTCCGTAGCTCAGCTGGATAGAGCACCGCCCTCCTAAGGCGGGTGTCGGGCGTTCGAATCGCCTCGGGAACACCAATCAAGAACGACCGGAAGTCTTGTCAGGATTTCCGGTTTTTTATATGCAATATATTCTAAGGTTGCCTGAAGCTTATTGAAAACAGCCCTTGTCAGATGAAACTGAAAAGCGCTGGGGCGCAGAAGAGACAACAAAAAAGAACTCAAAAAAAACCTAGGGCAATCGTCTTGACACCAATGGAATTCTTCATGAGATCTCAACCGGGAACGTCGTTTTTATCTTTCAATAATCCAATTTGTAATTCCAAGCCGCGGGGAAGCGTTGCCGCCCTGAAATGGGTAGCGTCGTTTGGTACCCATTTTTCAAGCTGTGAATGCTAAGATAAAGCCAACAAAAGGAGGCTCAAGCAGCGAATGAAAAAGGAATTTCCAAACGGTTTTTTATGGGGCGGCGCAACGTCCGCAGCCCAGCTGGAGGGCGGTTTTGACGAAGGCGGCAGAGGCCCGTCCCATCTTGATTATCTCAAGCATATTCCATTAGCGGAAAGAAACGGACGCAGTCTGATGCAAATCACGGAAGAAGAATATCTGGAAAATAAAGCGCAGGCTTGCCAGAGGAATCTGGCCTTCCGCCGCGGCAACGATTTTTATCATCATTTCAAGGAAGATATCCGTTTGTTCGGTGAGATGGGGTTTAAGACATTCCGGATGTCGATAGCCTGGTCGCGCCTGTTTCCAACGGGAACGGAAAAAGAACCGTTGAAGGAAGGCGTTGAATTCTACCATCAGGTTTTCAGAGAATGCCATAAATATCACATTGAACCGCTGGTCACGATGATCCACTACGACATGCCAGCCGCGCTGACTGAAACGGTCAACGGCTGGGAAGATCAGGTTGTGATCGACTATTTTTTAACCTATACAAAGTTTTTGATCGACGAATATAAGCAGGAAGTCAAATACTGGCTGACGTTCAACGAGATCAATATGATCTGCTGGAGTCCGTATTTGGGCGGCGGCATGTTTGTTGAGAAAAGTAAGCGGGATCGGTTATCCTGTATTCATCAGGCGCTGCATCATCAGTTCATCGCCAGCGCTTTAACCGTGAAATACGCGCATGACACAGCACCGGGCATTTTGATCGGCAACATGACGCAGCGCTCGCAAACCTATCCGCTGACCTGCAAGCCGGAAGACGTATTCTTAACTCAGAAAAGCGACCAGTTCAATCTGTTTTTTAACGACGTGATGGTTTTTGGCGAGTATCCGTATTTCATAAAAAAATATTATGAAGAACAAAATATTAAAATTGATCCTGTCGATAATTATGAAGCCATCTTGAAAGAGGGCACGGTCGATTTCATCTCGTTCAGTTATTATTTCACCAATGTTGTGACCAGTGAACCGGGTAAGACGGAACCGTTCGAGAATTTTGTCAAGCAGCAGAAAAATCCATATTTGCAGGCATCGGACTGGGGATGGACAATCGACCCGATGGGCCTGAGGATTGCTTTAAATGAATTGTATGACCGGTATCATTTGCCATGCTTTGTTACGGAGAATGGTCTGGGCGCGTTTGATCAGCTGAAGGAGGACGGCGCAGTCCATGACGACTACCGGATCAATTATCTGCGCGAACATATCGAAGCGATGAAGGCGGCAATCGACGATGGCGTCGAGCTGATGGGCTATACGACCTGGGGCTGCATCGACCTTGTCAGCATGAGCGACATTCAGATGTCAAAGCGATATGGATTCATCTATGTCGATGCGGACGATTTTGGTCAGGGTACTTATCGGCGTTATAAGAAAGATTCCTTTGCCTGGTATAAAAAGGTAATCGCGACCAACGGCCGCGATTTAGCATAAGCTATAATCCCCATTCGAAAAACAGCCGTCGTGCGATCAGACGGCTGTTTGACGAATTTATTCCGCAACGATTCCATAGTTACGATAATAAACGCTGTAAAGACTATCGAAGAAATAACTGACGCCATACTTGGCATACGCCGTTTTGATGTGATGGCAATCCATAGAGCTGATCAGGATGACTTGATCATAAGGCGTCTGGATTTCCGGCTGATGCGAGGCAGTGATTAAAATTTTTTTGCCGGACAGCGGCTGGATAAAATCATGATAAGCTTCAGCGAATTTTCCCATTGCGGAAACGACGAGAATGAGATCATCAGCCGAGGCTTTTTTCAATCGGTCATGATCGTCCGGCGAAGCGACGACGCGGACCAGCTTGCCGCATAGAATCATCGGACGCTGAAAATCCTTCAGCGCGGAAATGGAAGAATAGGAAGCCAGAAGATAGACGGTGCGGGCGTCGTGAATCTGCGCTGCCAGACGGCTTAACAACGGTTCGCTGATCCTGCCCTTCATATCGCGCACCATCTGAATCATCTCTTCGCACAGATGATCGCGGAAATCACTTTTTTCAGAAAGGGCGGTGAAATACTGATAGGAATCTTGTTCATGGCGGCAGGAAAGCTTGAGTTCGCTGAAATTCGCGTAACCCAGCTTGCCGCAGAAACGATGGATACTGCTGCGGGGAACATGGCAATCTTCAGCGAACTGATAAATATTCAATGTCCCCAGCGTATTATAATGCTGTAAAAGATATTCGGCCAGCACAACCTCGACCGAGGCGGACGGACTGTCGTTAACGATCGAACACAAGCGGCTGGCTAAACGTAAGCCAAACGAATTGGCTTTTTTCTGCGTGGTCATTTCACCTGTTCGGGATCTTTGTTTTCTTCAATTAAAAGCCGTTCGCTGATGTAGGAAACCAGGATCTCGATAAAGATATGAAAGATGGCCTGTTCGTCCAGAAAGACACCCTTGACCTTGATGTTGGGCAGCAGGATGAAATGGGTCGCGTATTTTTTATAGATCGTGTTGGGATTCATCGTGACCACTACGACCGTTTTCTTTGTGTCATGACAGGTCTGGATATACGTGTTCAGCGGAGTGGAGCTGACGCCTCGGACCGTGAAGAAAAAGAAGATTTCATTCTCGGCGGAGGAGGAAGCCAGCGAGTGGAGCATCAGCGTATCGGTGATGACCTCGGATTCAATGTCGATGTTGATCAGCCGGTATTTAAACTGCATTGCCGTAAAACCGGAACGGTTATAGCCGCACAGCCGGATTTTCCTGGCGCTGAGTATTTTTTTTGCCAGGGTGATAAAATCTTTTTCTTTCAGATACTGGCGGATATTTTGAATCGCCAGCGTATAGGAGTCCAGGATGTAATCAAATTTACTTTCATGGACTTCCTCAGGCACGCTGCTGTGACCGACGAGCGAAAAGTCATATTTGAATTCAGAATAGCCGGAATAACCTAATTTCTTGGCGAAACGCAAAATGGCCGATTTGGAGACATGACATTTCTCCGCTAAATCGACGATAGTGGAAGCTTCGCGGATGATAATCCAGTAGTCTTCCTTGATACAGTTGTAAATCAGTTCATCACTTTTAGTGAAATTCGGCTTTGCCGCTTCAATGCGATCAATGATATTCATATTTCATATTATAGCATAAAGAATGAGGAAGAAACTGGGAAAAAAACAGTTTTAAGAAATTTTTCATTTTATTATTGATAAATTTCTCAAATCATGTAAGAATGAAGATGTGGAAAATATTTGCAAATAGATGACACATGAGCTCGGTTCCTGTTATGAAAGGAGGATGTAGATTTACTCTACACATGGTATTATGCAGAAAATAATGGGGATTTTGGAAAAGCCACTGGGTAAATTCTCTGCGTTCATTCAAAACAATAATTTTACATCTGCGATTGTCCGGGGCATTACGATTTCCATTCCGGTCACGATTGTCGGCGGACTGGCGACTTTAATTACGGCAGCTCCGGATCCGGCAATTCTTGGGGAAGGGAATTTCTTCTACGGCGTGCTTGCTTTGTGGCAAAGTCTGGCGCAGGGAAGTTTGGGAACATTTGCGGCACTGGTCAACAATGTGACAATGAATATGCTTTCCGTCTACTGCCTGCTTGCGATCACTTACAATCTGGCCGATTCTTACAAGCTGGACAAAATGACTTCGTGCATGACGTCGGCCGTCTTGTTCTTCATGATCGGCTGCACCTTCGACGGCGGTATTTCAATGGGCTTCTTAGGCGGACGGGGATTGTTCTTCGCGATGTTTGTGTCCTGCCTGTCGGTCTTTATCACGCATGTCCTGTTTGAGAAAAATATCAAAATCACGCTGCCGGATTCGGTACCTCCGAATGTCTCGGCGCCGTTTGAACAGCTGATACCGCTGGTCATCAACGTCATCGTCTTCTATTTGCTTAACGTTTTGTGCCTGAAAGCGACCGGCGTGATCATTCCGGATTTCATCCTGAACGTCTTCAAGCCGTTATTGAGCGCCTCCGACACGCTGCCGGCGATGTTGATCTATGTCTTCCTGCTCAACGCGCTCTGGGTGATCGGCGTTAATGGCGGAAATATCGTCAATTCCGTCATGAGTTCCGTGCTGTTAATGAATCTGGCTGAGAATGCCGAGGCGTATGCGGCCGGCCAGTCGATGACGCATATCTTCTGTTATTCACCGAACAACGCGATCATGAATACCGGCGGCAGCGGCGCTGCCCTGGCCCTGGTGATCGCCGCGCTGATCGTCGCCAAATCCGATCATTTAAAAGCGATTACGCGCTTGGGCGGCGCAGGAACGATTTT
Source organism: Holdemania sp. (assembly GCF_986127675.1). Taxonomy (NCBI): domain Bacteria; kingdom Bacillati; phylum Bacillota; class Erysipelotrichia; order Erysipelotrichales; family Erysipelotrichaceae; genus Holdemania; species Holdemania sp. The sequence goes on from NZ_CFQZWI010000005.1 coordinate 24,841, forward strand.
CAATATCAGCGAACCGATCGTTTACGGTTATCCGATCGTTCTGAACAGCTATCTGTTTATTCCGTTTATCTTTGTTCCGATGATCAACACGACGATTTTCTATTTCTTAATGAGCACGAATATCATCGGGAAGATGTTCATCAACGTACCGTGGGTTCTTCCGTCTCCGATTCAGCTGGCATTGGCGACGCTGGACTGGAAAGCCGCGGTCGTCTGGATCTTACTGATCGTCCTCGACGTGCTTCTGTATCTGCCGTTTGTTAAGCTGTACGACAAGCAGCTGCTGAAGGAACAGGGAACACTGGAAACAAAAAATTAAAGTGCGGAAAAGGCGCGGAATAAAAGCGCCTTTCCAGTTTGGCAGGGACGCCTGAAAATGGGAGAAAAACGATGAAACATATTTTGCTGGTCTGCGCAAGCGGAATGTCTACAAGTCTGATGGTCAAACGCATGAAAACCGCCGCACAGGAACAAGGCTTTGAATGCACGATCGAAGCGGTCGGCAACGCCTATGTGCGGGAAAAACGGGGCAGTATTGATATCTTGATGGTCGGACCGCAGCTGCGATTCAGCTATGATGCCCTGGTTAAAGAGTTCCCGGGAATTCCGGTCGTGCTGATTGATATGCTTGCCTATGGCAAAATCGACGGCAAGAAAGTGCTGGAAGACGCGAAGAAAGCGATGGGTGTCGCATGAATCAGGAACAATTTGAAGAAATCTGCTTTCAGATCATTACGTTTGCCGGGGAAGCCCGCTCTTCCTTTGTCGAAGCCTTGAGGCATGCGAAGGACGCGGATAAGTCGAAAGCGCGGGAGCTGTTGGCGGAAGGCAGTCGACATCTGATTCAGGCGGAGAAAGTCCACATGCAGCTGATCCAGCAGGAAGCCGCAGGCGAAACCGTGCAGGTCAAGATGATTTTAACGCATGCCGAGGATCTCATGATGTCCGCCGATACGATTCATGTGCTGTGTGAAGAACTGATCTCGCTGCTTTAGTGAGAAAGGAGAAAACGAAGATGAGTGAAATGCAATTCGGCAAGGATTTCCTGTGGGGCGGCGGATTTGCGGCGAATCAGATGGAGGGGGCGGCGTTTGAGGATGGAAAAGGTCTGTGCGTCGCAGATATTAACGAATATCAAAAAGACATTCCATTGGAGAAACGCAGCAACGCTGAAATCACGACCGCAGTCATTCAGAACGCGGTCCATGCGGAAGGACGGAATTTCCCGAAACGCCGCGGAATCGACTTTTATCATACTTACAAAGAAGACCTGAAACTTCTGGGAAAGGACGGACTGGGGCTGACGTCGTTTCGGACGTCGATCAACTGGGCGCGGATTTTTCCGCAGGGCGATGACGCCGAGCCGAATGAAAAAGGGCTGGAGTTTTACGACCGCCTGATTGACGAAATTCTGGCGAATGGGATGGAGCCGATGATCACGATGTCGCATTACGAGATGCCGCTGGCTCTGACGCTGAACTACCGCGGCTGGTATTCAAAAGAGACGATCGGCTTTTTCGAGAAATACGGGAAAGTGCTGCTCGACCGGTATCATGATAAGGTCAAAAAATGGATTCTGGTGAATCAGATCAATCTGATCACGCACGAATCGTTTAATCATCTCGGCATTGCCAGCGATCAGGTGGACAATCTGGCGGAAGCGAAAATGCAGGGCGTCGTCAACGAGATGATCGCCTGTGCGGGGATTACCGAATATGCCCATAAGCATTATCCGGATAACGAAATCGGGATGATGTTATGCGGTGGTCCGGCCTACCCGGCAACGTGCCGGCCAGAGGATGTGCTGGCGACGGTGCGGCATAACCAGATGGAATACTTCTACGGCGACGTGCTGCTGCGCGGAAAAATTCCCGGCTATGCGCTGCGCTATTTTAAAGACAATGGCTGGAAGATTCGTATCTCGCCGGCGGAAGAGGAGAAATTGCGTCATCACTGCGACTTTTTCAGCTTTTCCTATTATTACACCCGGTTGTGCGATCAGGCCCATTTTGAACAGGGCAACGAAGTGTTCCGCAATCCGGAGCTTCCCGCTAACCCATGGGGCTGGTCGGTGGATCCGCTGGGCCTGCGCACGTTTCTGAATTTGTTTTACGACCGCTATCAATGCCCGATTTATATCACGGAAAACGGGATCGGATTGTTCGATCAAATAACGGAGGACGGTCATATTCATGACGACTATCGGCCTGCGTTTTACCGTGAGCACATCCGGCAGATGAAGGAAGCGCTGGCGGACGGCGTGGATCTGCGGGGGTATTATTTCTGGGCTCCGCTGGACATCGTCAGCTGCTCGTCCAGCGAGATGAGTAAGCGGTATGGTTTTATTTACACGGATATCGACGACGAGGGAAAGGGAAGCGGCCGGCGGATTCCGAAGGATTCCTATACCTGGCTGAAAAAAGTGCTCGCTTCCCGGGGCGAAGATTTAGATTGATTCTTCAATCAAGCCCGGTACAGGAAAGGACACTATGGAAAAAAGAAAAAATTGTTTGTTTTTTATTGCGGACCAGCTGCGGGCGGACAGTCTGAGCTGTCTGGGCAATACCGAGCTGACGACGCCGAATTACGACGCGCTGGCCAAGGAAGGGATTCTGTTCGAAAATGCGTTTTGTCAGTCGCCGATCTGCGTTCCCAGCCGCTGCAGCTTTAATACCGGCTGGTATCCGCACACCAACGGTCATCGGACGATTCATTACTTTCTGGAGAAGGACGACCCGAGCCTTTTGAAATCCTTGAAAAAGAATGGTTATCATGTGTATTTGATGGGGAAATCGCATTATTTCAACCGTCAGGACGAAGCGGAAATGCGGGCGACCTGCGATCTTGAATATATCGGTTATGAAATGAGCACGAATGCGATTCATCGCATCGGCCAAACTGTTTCGCCTGCCGAGATTGCGGAGAATCCGCATTATTATTCCTTTTATTTCGGCGAGATGACACAGGCGGAAGCGGCGAAAACGCAGGATGATCTGGTAATCGAGCGGACGCTGGAGATGATCCGGAACAAGGAGCTGAAAGAGCCGTTCTGCCTGTATGTTTCGCTGAATCTGCCGCATCCGCCCTATGAAGTGGAACAGCCGTGGTTTTCGCAGGTTGACCGTGGTCAAATCCAACGTAAAACACGGAATATTGAAGAGCTGAAGGATAAGCCGAGCCTGCTTTATCGGATCCGGAAGAATCAGAATCTGACGTCTTTGACTGACGCGGATTTCCGGGAAATCCGGGCAACATACTACGGAATGGTCGCGAAGCTGGATCATCAGCTCGGCCGCGTGATCGGCGCGCTGAAAGCGGAAGGCTATTACGATGATACGCATGTGATCGCGTTTGCGGATCATGGCGATTTCACGGGGGATTATGGGCTGGTGGAGAAAACTCAGAATACGTTTGAGGATTGTCTTGTGCATATTCCATGCATGATCCGTCCCGCCAAGGGTACCCCGTATCAGGCACGGACTTGTTCTGCAATGGTGGAGTTGAACGATATGCCGCAGACGGTTGCGGAGCTGATGGGCTATGAGCTGGACTATACGCAGTTTGGAAAATCGCTGACCTCTTTGTTTCAGGATGATGTTGAGCTGCATGAATACGTCTTAAGTGAAGGTGGTCGAATCAAAGGTGAAAAACAGGCGATGGAGGGCTACACCGGCCGGGAGTCAATTTACTGGCCGCGTCTGGAAGCGCAGACCCGAATGCCGGAGCACACAAAGGCGTTCATGGTTCGCGGCCCGCGCTATAAATATGTCTATCGGCTGTTTGAAAAAGATGAATTTTATGATTTAAGTCAGGATCCGTTTGAGGAAAAGAACGTCGTCGACGACAAGCGTTACAGCGCGGAAATCGCAAAGATGAAGGATTGGCTGTTGAAAAAGCTGATTGAAACAACCGATAACGTACCGATGAAAACGATGCTTCCCGGCCGGACCTATGGCGAGGAATAACAAGCGTAAGCATGAGGGCGTGGTTTTTCGCTAACGCAACCGTAGCTCAGCGGGATTGAGCATCATTCTCTCAAGGTTTTATGCTACAAGACTAGAATGTAGCTTATATTTTTAATGAAACCACCTGATACACTGAGTTTTCAGTAATGATCATGGTGGCTTTTTCATGCTTAAAAGGATTGATATACTTTTGAACATCAGGAAAAATGAGTGAAAAAAGAGCGAAAAGAATCAAAATAAATAAAAAGAAAATGCAAAGAAAAAGCTGAAAGAGACTTCAAAGGCTCTTACTCGGAAATGGGTAATCAACACATCTAAGGTAAGCGTCAAATCCAACCCATACACAAAAACGTATCTCTAGGATGACAACACACGAAGATCACCTGTGCCGTTTTTCAATGAAAATAAATTTATTTTAAAACGAAAAAGCATAGAATATTCCAAAGTTTTTATGGTTTTTCGGTAAAAACTATTTACTGAAGCGTAGTTTTTTTGGCTATACTATTTGTGATAAACAGGGGGGCGATATGATGATTATAAGATCACAGTATATGGAACTGCTGAAAACCTACCGTGATGTACCGCTTGTAAAAATACTGGCCGGCATCCGACGCTGCGGAAAATCCACTATTTTAGAAATGCTGCGGGATGACCTGCAGAACAACGGCGTTGCCGCAGATCATATTATCAGTATGTGTTATACCTCGGAGGATTTTGACGACGGTATGACGGATAAAAATATGTATGAAGGCATCAAGGCGCAGATGAATAGCGGTGGACGATATTACCTTTTTCTTGATGAAGTGCAGGAAATCGACGGTTGGGAAAAAGCGGTGAACAGTCTGCTTGAAAATACCGACACCGATATTTATGTAACCGGCTCCAATTCAAAATTGATGTCCAGCGAAATTTCAACCTATCTGACAGGGCGATATATTTCTATTCCGGTTTATACCTTGTCTTTTGCAGAGTACTTGGAGTTTAAAAAACAAAGCGGTCTTTCAACGAGAGAACTTTTGAATGAATATATCCGGTTGGGTGGTTTCCCCATTGTTGCACTCGGCAGCTTTGACGAGCGTGCTGCTTATCAGATCGTAGAGGGCATTTACAACTCTGTCATAACAAGCGATATTACAAAACGGCACAATATAGCGAATTTTGATTTGTTCAACCGTGTTGTTCGCTTTATTGTTGAAAATGTAGGAAAAACCTTTTCTGCGAATGCAATCGTGAAGTTTCTGAAAAGCGAGGGGCGTTTCCTGTCTGTTGAAGCAGTTTACAACTATCCGAATTGGCTGGAAAAGGCTTTTGTAATTTATCGCTGCCAGAGATACGATTTACAAGGAAAATCTGTACTGAAAACGCAGGAGAAGTTTTATCTTGCCGATTCTTCTCTCCAATTCTGCATCATCGGCTTTAACCCCAAGTCTATTGCAGCCATGCTCGAAAACATCGTTTACTTTGAACTACGGCGAAAAGGCTATGATGTTTATATTGGCAAAAATGAAACAAGAGAGATCGATTTCGTAGCGGTGCGTCGTGATGAACGGATTTACGTTCAGGTGTGCCGCAGACTGCCGGAGGAATCTGATCGGGAGGTTGCCAATCTCCTTGAAATTAAAGACCACTACCCAAAATATGTGGTAACGCTGGACGAACTGGCTGCCGGAAATATCAACGGTGTTAAAATTGTGCATTTGGCGGATTTTTTACTTGAGGATGAATATTAAAAATTAAAAAGGATGTGACAAGACTGACAGAAAACAAGTATCACTTTCAACAATGAACATTAACAGACAGTATTGCTTTGAAAGCCGAGAGTGTAAATCCTTGATGAAATTGAATTCTTATTCCCAATTTTCGGTTAAGAGAAAGTCACGAATATTCTGGTGCTTGATGCTGTTCCTGCTCAAATTCAATTCATCCATGGAAACTATGTATTTTGAATAGTGATCACGGATCAAATCATAGACGCTGAATTTACGTTGGATTGTTTCCTCAGAAGCCAAACGATATGTAACTTGAATATACAATCTTGAACCTTTTTTATCACAGATAAAATCGACTTCTTTTTCTGCGGCTCGGCCTACGGTCACAGTATAACCCGGCGCAGCAATTCCATACAAACAATATTCTCCAGAATTAAATTGATATCTTTAAGATTTCCGTCATAGATTGCTTCGCGAATTCCATAATCGGCAATGAAATATTTTTAAATTATACCCTGAAATATCTAAGGGGTGTATTATTTTATCAGTTCTATCTGATAAAAAATGAAGTGAATTATTTCTTTTATAACTGATAATTTACGAATTGTCCTTCGATATTCTTTTCTATAATCTGTTTAGAATGAAGCTCTATTATAAAGTGATCTAATTGACGATAATTAAATCGAAGAGAATGATTTTATCCAATGTATAGTCCAGCCGGTTGACCTGTGATCTGCTGCCCGGCTATTTTCGTAATGGGAATCATGTAAAAGTACTTATGAACCGATTGGCGGGCGCTGAGGATTCATCACTTCGATGATTTAGCGGCAGTATCCCTGACCGATTCAACAGGCCGGTTGGTTTCCATGTGATAAAAAAGCCCAGGTCCCAACTGAGTCGTCAGCTGGACTTTTTTGGTAATCACAAAACCTGCCCTTTCATAACAAGCCACAGCCCGCTGATTCCACGTCCTGACTTCCAGATACAAAGGCTTGTGCGGCCAGCGCTGTTTGGCAATCGCAATCGCTTCCCGGGTGATCGCCGTGCCGACGCCGCGGGAACAAACCTGCGGATGAACGCCGATACCAAAAAAAACCTCCGTTTCTTCCTCCAATAAATTAACAAAGCCGATCAGCTGATCCTGTTCAAAGAAACTGATGAAATGCTCGCGCTGACTGGCGGGAATTTCTGAGAACCGTGGTTCATCATAGATTGCGTATTCGCCGGGATAGCGCCACTGTTCGATCAGCCGGGCGTCGGCTTCGCTCATTTTCCGATAATTCATAACCCACCTCTTTCATAATCACTCTGTTGGCAAGAAGAATTCGGGAAGATCTCGTCGATCAGCTGATCGGCGTGCGTCCCGTTTAAATACACGAAATTAAACTCCCGCTGTTCGCTCAAGCCTTCCAGCGAGAAGGTCGTCAGCTCGGGATGACCTGCGGCGACGGCGGAATAGGCGAAGGAAACGCCGAGGTTTTCACTCACCATCCGCACGATCAGGGCGAAATTGTTGACGCAGATGATCCGTCCGATTTTATCCAGTGAATACCCGCTCTCCTGCAGTGATTTCTCAAAGATCGCGCGTGTTCCGGATCCCGCTTCACGCAGGATGACGCTTTGATCGGCCAGGGCTTCACCGGTGACTTTTCTGCCCGCAAAGGGATGATCGCGATGACACAGCCCGACAAACGGAGCAGATTGAAAGCGCCGGTAGCCGTAACGGCTTTTATCGAAGCTGCCCTCCACCAACGCGAAGTCCAACTCCTCCTGATCCAGACGGTGAAGCAGCTCGCGTGTGTTTTCCACCACGATTTCCAAGGTGCGGTCAGGCCGCTTGAGGAAGCGGCAGAGATCTTCGCCGATGATGAATTCGCCGATCGTTTTGGTTGCGCCGAGGCGGAGCGTCAGAATTTTGGGAGCGGACAGTTCCTGGCGCATCCGCTGGTCGTTATACACGGCGGCGCGGGCATACTGCGCCAGCTTTTCCGCTTCCGGGGTGCGGTACAGACGGCTTCCGTCATAAGTGAACAGCCGGCAGCCATATTCCCGTTCCAGCGCATGAATCTGCTGAGTGACGGCAGGCTGGCTGAGTTTCAGCTGTTCGGCAGTGCGGCGGTAATTCATCAGTTCATAAAGCGCTAAAAAGGTTGGGATTCGATAATCAATCATGGGTTCACCTCATAAGAAAAACGAATCAACAGATAAGTATTAACAATTTTCTTTTATTATAGACCCTGTGCTATAATTTTACAACGTGAGAGACTGTTCAATGATTGTACAAAATCACAGTCTGATAAGGAGGAGCTGGGTATGAAAGTATTAGTGATCGGCGGCGTCGCGGCCGGGACCAAAGCGGCGGCCAAGATCAAACGTCAAAACCGCAGCGCGGAGGTAAAAATTCTGACGCAGAGCGCGGATATTTCCTACGCTGGATGCGGTCTTCCGTATTATGTCGGAGGGATGATTGAAAGCCGGGAGGAATTGATCGTCAATACCCCGGAAAAATATACGGGACTGACGGGCGTGGAGGTCGTGACCCGCTGTGAAGTGACAAGCGTCAATTTCCAGGCGAAAACCGTCACGGCGCTGTGCCAGGGACAGACGTGGCTGGAAAGCTATGACAAGCTGGTCATCGCGACCGGTGCGACGCCGTTTGTTCCGCAGGTGGAAGGCATCCGGCTGCCGGGTGTCTTTACGATGCGGACGCCGGATGACGCGATCGCTTTGCGGTCTTACGTTCAGGACCGGCATTGCCGCAGCGCCGTCGTGGTGGGCGCGGGCTTCATCGGCTTGGAAATTGCGGAGAATTTACAGGCTCAGGGTCTGGCGGTCACCGTGATCGACGCGGCGGATCAGATACTGCCGAAGATTTTCGATCCGGAAATGGCGGGATATGCCCGCCGGCGTCTGCGCCAGAATGGCATCCGGGTTCTGACCGGAACACCGTTAAGCGAGATCACCGGTACGGAACGGGCGGACGGCGTGCTGGCTAACGGCACCCGGATCGGCGCGGATCTGGTCGTGCTGGCGATCGGCATCCGTCCGGCGACGACGTTCCTGGGCGGCAGCGGTCTGGCGATGGAAAAGGGCGCGATTGTCGTTGATGAAATGATGCGTACCAACATTCCTGACGTCTATGCCGCCGGCGACTGCGCGCTGGTAAGGAACCAACAGACCCGTCAGCCTCAGTGGTCGGCGATGGGATCGACGGCCAACATTACCGCGCGGGCTTTAGCCTGCACGATGACTGGAACGGAAACGGCATATGGCGGCTGTCTGGGCACCGGCGTCGTGCGCTTGGGCGAAGGCTTTAACGCCGGCCGCACCGGCCTGACGGAAGCGCAGGCCCGGGAAGCTGGCTATGAACCGGTCACGGTGGTCTGCGCCAGCGATGATAAAGCACACTATTATCCAGGTTCTTCCTTCTTTATGACAAAATTGATCGCCGATCGTTCGACGCATCAGCTTCTGGGCATCCAGGTGCTGGGCAGCGGCGTCGATAAAATGATCGACATCGCCGTAACGGGCATTGCCGCGGGCATGACGCTGGAAGCGTTCAACAGTCTGGACTATTCCTACGCACCGCCGTTCTCCACCGCGATACATCCGTTTGTCCAGGCTTGCCTGGTCTTGGAAAATAAGCTGTCCGGTGCGATGATGTCGATGACGCCGGCGGACTATGCCAATGGAGCCGCAAAGGACTATCAGGTTGTCGACGTGCTGCCGAAGCCGACGATCGCCGGCGCAAAATGGGTGGATCTGGCTCAGGTCAACGGTCCGATTGAAGGTCTTGACCGCGATGCCAAACTGTTGTTGGTCTGCAACCGCGGCCGCCGCGCGTATCTGCTTCAGAACCGGCTGCGTCACTTCGGCTATACCCAGACGGTCGTCCTGGAAGGCGGCGTCACGATGAATGAAGTGAAGGTGCAGTTTGCTGGGGCGGCGATTCCGCCGGATGAAATCAAGCGCGTCAAGGGCTTGGGCTGTTTACAGGATAAGCGTTATCCGGATCGCTTCAACGTCCGCGTGATCACCCGCAACGGCAAGATCACCAGTGAGGAACAGCGCAAGATCGCCGAAGCGGCTGAACTGTTTGGAACCGGCGAAGTCACGATGACGACGCGCCTGACGTTAGAAGTCCAGGGTGTTCCTTACGCGAATCTGGACGCGCTGATGACGTTCTTAAACGATGTCGGGCTGGAAACCGGCGGCACGGGATCGAAGGTTCGTCCGGTCGTTTCCTGCAAGGGCACAACCTGTCAGTATGGTCTGATCGACACGTTCCAGTTAAGTCAGAAATTACACGATCTGTTTTATATCGGCTATCATGATGTCGTGCTGCCGCATAAGTTTAAGCTGGCAGTCGGCGGCTGTCCGAACAACTGCGTCAAGCCGAATCTGAACGATTTAGGCATCGTTGGGCAGCGGATCCCGGAGATCAACATGGCGAAGTGCCGCGGCTGTCAGGTTTGTCAGATTGAGAAAACCTGTCCGATCGGGGCGGCGAAGATGGTCGACGGCAAGCTTCAGATCGACGCCGACCTGTGCAATCATTGCGGACGATGCGTATCCAAGTGTCCGTTCAAGGCGATTGAAGAAAGCACCTACGGCTATAAAGTTTACATCGGCGGCCGCTGGGGCAAGAAGGTCGCGGAAGGCAAACCGCTGTCGCGGATCTTCACGAGCGAGGAAGAAGTGCTGGCGTTAGTCGAACGGGCGATCCTGTTCTATCGCGATGAAGGGATTACCGGCGAACGCTTTGCCGATACGATCGCGCGCTTGGGCTTCGATTATGTGGAAGACAAGCTGCTCAACGGCTCGATCGACAAGGACAGCATCCTGAAGAAGACGGTTGTCGGCGGAGCGAAGTGCTAGTTTGGTCATGCTTGACGGTTGGGTAAGCGCGGCGTTTGGAACCGCCGATCCGCAGCGGTTTGAGCGCTGCTTCGCCGCTGTGCATCAGTCCGCGGTTCAGCAATTTCCCCCGCTTCCTAACGCGCTGGCACTGACCAGTCCGCGGATTCAGGCGCATCTGGCAGCACAGGGAAAACCGCTGCCGTTAGTCGGCGAGGCGCTGAGCCAGCTTGCAGAACAAGGCTGCCGGCGCGTGGCAGTGAACAGTCTGTTGTTAGCGGAAGGCGCGGAGTGGGATAAGCTGCAGAGTGAGGCGGAACAACGACGGGCTGATTTTGATCAGCTGATCCTGATTCCGCCGCTGTTACCCTCAAGAAGTCAGGCTTGCGCTCAGACGCTGGACGCACTGTTTCCCGCCGAGCCAGGGGTGACCCGGGTTTTGTTGGGACATGGCTGCGCGCAGGGAGCGAATTCGGCTTATGCCGTGCTGCAGACACAGCTGAGAGCGGCGGGCCGCGATGATCTGTCGATCGCGCTGCTGCATGGCGATCCAAGCTTAGGCGAGCTGCTGGAAAAATGGAATCAAAGCGGAGCCCGGCGGATTGAACTGAATTTTCTGATGTTGTGTGCAGGTCATCACGCTCAGGAAGTCCGGCAGGAAAGCCGGGGCTGGGCAGCGGCTTATCCCGCGCTGTTCGTGACGATCTCCGATCTGGAACTGGGCAGCTGTCCAGCTTTTCAGGAATTGTTTCTTTCATTCACGGAAGAAACGGTATTTAATGGATAGACAATGAAATACTAAAAGACGAGCGGCAACGCTCGTTTCGCTTACGAATTGAGATTTGCCATACCGCAATGTCGGGCGAGGGCTTTAAAATAATCTTCGTGAGTCGGCTGACGTTCAATCTTGACGATCGAATGTTGGCGTGATTATTGACATTTCAACGATCAGGCAGGCTTCCCGGATTTGAAAAGAATCCGGGAAGCGGACTGCCGCAGTCCGCAGGGACTGCGTTTTTCCGGCTGTGATGCGCCGGAGAAATGATGAAATCAGGAGGATTGAAGATGAGCAGAAAACCGGACATTTTTTTGTCTGAATTTAAAGTGAAAAATAAAGCGGTCAAGGTTCTGGCCGTGCTGATGATCCTGGCGGTGGTGGCCGGCTGTCAAACAACACCGGCGGCGGCACCGCAGCCGGAAGAAAACGCGGCAGCTGCAAGTTATCCGCTGACCTTTACCGACGCGCTGGATCGGGAAATCACATTGTCCCAGGCCCCTCAACGGCCGGCGGTGTTGTTTTCCTCGTATGCCGAGCTGTGGCAGCTGGCGGGCGGGGACGTCGCGGTAACGGTCGGCGACAGCGTGAAACGCGGATTTGTCAACGCTGAGACGCCGCTGGTGGACGATGGCGCCGGGTTAAAGATCGATGCGGAGCAGCTGATCGCCCAGCAGCCGGACTTTGTGATCGCTTCGGCGGATATGGGTGCGCAGGCTGAGCTGTGCGGTCAGTTAAGCGGCTATGGGATTCCATGCGCGGCCTTGAAAGAGGAAAGCTTTGCGGATTATCTTTCCTTATTAAAATTATTCACGCAGATCACCGGGAATACTGAGGCCTACAAGACCTACGGACTCAACGTCCAGCAAGAGATCGAGACGCTGCTGGCGGAAGTGACGCAGGCCCGCTGGGGCCAGGAACCGATCTCGGTCTTATTTATCCGGGCGGGCTCAGGCTATTCCGCGACAAAGGCGAAAACGGCGAAGGATCACTTCGTCGGCGGCATGCTGGAGGAACTGGGCGCGGTCAACATCGCGGATGAAGCCGGCGCTTTGTCCGAGGGACTGGCGTTGGAAAGCATTCTGCTGAATCAGCCAGATGTGATCCTGATCGTTCCCCAGGGCAATGAGGAAGCGGCCCGAGCTTATATGGACAGCCTGCTTCAGGAAAGCGGCTGGCGTGATCTGGAAGCGGTGAAAAACGGCCGCTGCACCTATTTGTCCAAAGACTTGTTTCATTATAAACCCAACGCCCGCTGGGCTGAAGCCTACCGCGTGTTAGCCGGCCTGTTGTATCCGGAGAGCTTTTCATGAAGATCAAGAAGAAACGGGTTCTGATCCTGTTTCTCTTTCTATTCTTAGCGGTGCTGGGACTGAGCGGACTGGCGCTGGGCAGCGCCCGGTTTCCGCTGGATGAGGTGATCGCCGTCTTTACGGGCGGCGGCGATCCGACGGTGCGGCTGATCGTGCTGCAGCTGCGGCTGCCGCGGGTTGCCGGGGCTGTGCTGGCCGGCGTGGGGCTGGCGGTCTCCGGTCTTTTGCTTCAAAGCGCGACGGGAAACGATTTGTGTTCGCCGAATATCATCGGCGTGAATTCCGGCGCGGGCTTTGCGGTCATGGTTCTGCTTTGCCTGTTCCCGATGGCGTTTGCGGTTCTGCCGCTGGCGGCGTTTGCGGGCGCGTTGTTCACGACGTTTCTGGTGTTGGGAATTTCGGTGAGCGCGGGCGGACATCAGTCCAAGTCGACGGTGCTGCTGGCCGGGGTCGCGGTCAGCTCGCTGCTCAGCGCCGGGATCTCTTTTCTTTCACAGCTGGTTCCCGACGCGCTGGCGTCGTATTCGGCGTTTTCGATCGGCGGATTTTCCGGCGTTCAGGGGGCGGATCTGGTTTTCCCCACGATCATGATCGGAGTGGGAACGGGTCTTGCCTGGGGATTAGCACCGCAGTTAAATCTGTTGTGTCTGGGCGATGAGCTGGCCGCCACGTTAGGCGTAAGGGTCAAAGCGCTGCGGTTGATCTGTCTGATTCTGGCCAGCGCGCTGTGCGCGGCAGTAGTTACGTATGCCGGGCTGCTGGGGTTTGTCGGCTTGATCGTGCCGCATCTGGCGCGGAAGCTGGCGGGTCATGACCTGCGGATGCTGGTGCCGGTGACCGCGCTGTTGGGCGCGAATTTAGTCGTGCTGTCGGACTTAGCGGGACGGACGCTCTTTTCCCCGGCGGAATTGCCGGCGGGGATTCTGATGGCGCTGTTGGGCGCGCCGTTCTTCCTGTTTATCCTGTTCCAGCGGCGGGGGCGTTATGCTTAGGGCCCAGCAGATCAGCCTGCGGCTGGGATCTAAAACCATTCTCAAGCAGGTTGATTTTCAAGCGGAAGCGGGTCAGATCACGGTGCTGCTAGGGCGCAATGGCAGCGGTAAGACGTCGCTCTTGCGATGCCTGGCGATGACGCAGACCCGCTGGCACGGTCAGGTGACGCTGGACGGCTGTTCGCTGCGCTCTCTGACCCCGCAGGAACGATCCCGCCGGATCGCACTGCTGCCGCAGGTGTTGCCGCGGCCGCCGATCACCGTGCGCACGTTGACGAGTTACGGCCGTCAGCCCTATCTGGGATGGGGCGGACAGTTAAGCGCTGCGGATGAACAGAAAGTACAGCGGGCCATGGAACAGGCCGAGATCGCGGCGCATGCGGAGGATTTAGTCTGTCACTGTTCCGGCGGCGAACGCCAGCTGGCTTACTTTGCGATGCTGCTGGCGCAGGATACGCCGGTGGTGCTGTTGGACGAACCCACGGCCAGTTTGGACATGGAATACCGCCGTGTTGTCTATGCGCTTTTGCGCCGGATGAAGGCGGAAGGCAAAACGGTGGTTTTGATTCTGCACGAGCTGGCGGATGCCGTCGAACTGGCCGATCAGATCTGCGTACTGGATCAGGGGACGCGGGTGTTCACGGGCACGCCGGAGGATTTTCTGATCAGCGGTCTGCCGCAGTCTGTTTTTGGGCTATGTCCAAAACAGGTCAAGGATGAAACAGGAAACGAGTTTATTCTGTTCCGGCCGCTGAATCAAGGCGGGGAATAGCTTGACCTTAAGATAAAAAGGAAAAACCAGACAGTTTCGGAAAACGCCTCGGCGAGATCACGGATTTGTCTGGTTTTTAGTATCACTTTGATTGTCCATTCCTGTTTTTAAACATTTTGGATTGCGGTATCATCCTGAAAACATTGAAAATGTGAATACGATATTATTTAAAATTCTAGAAAATGTGTGATAGAAATGCTATAAAAATCTTGAAAACGTGTGATATTGCGCGATTAAAAATCTTGAAAACGTGTAAAATAAGTTCTTTCTATGGTATACTGAAACCAAAAGGATATTGCCGATAAATACGGAGGTGTGTTTATGAAACGGAAAATCTATGATACGCTTGTCCAATGGAAACGTGAAGATGCAGGACATACCGCTATGCTGATCGACGGAGCGCGGCGGGTAGGAAAAAGTTATATTGCTGAGGAATTTGCGAAAGCTGAATACCGAACTTATATTCTGATCGACTTTAACCGGGTCTCTAAAGAGATCACGGATTTGTTTGAGCATTACCTCAATGATTTGGATACTTTTTTTCTTTATTTATCAAATTACTATAATGTCCGGTGTTATGAACATAATACGCTCATTATCTTTGATGAAGTTCAGCTTTTTCCAAGAGCTCGCGCAGCGATTAAGTACCTTGTGGCGGATGGTCGTTATGACTATCTTGAAACAGGTTCTTTAATGTCAATTAAAGCGAATATTAAAGATATCGTAATTCCTTCAGAAGAACGGCATGTTAAAATGTTTCCTCTTGATTTTGAAGAATTTCTCTGGGCACTGGATAATGAGATGTTCATGGACCTCATCCGCAAATGTTTTGAAGAACGCCGGCCGATGGGACAGGCGCTCCATCGGAAAGCGATGGACTATTTTAGGCAATACCTCATTGTTGGGGGAATGCCTCAAGCCGTAGAGACTTATATTCGTACAAAAGATTTTGACCGGGTAGATCGGATAAAACGAAATATCCTGGAACTTTACCGGGCAGATATCATCAAACATGCACAGGGATATGAGATGAAAGTAGAACAAATTTTTGATGATATCCCCTCGCAGCTTCAAAAACATGAAAAGAAATTCAAACTATCCTCCTTAAAAAAAGAAGCCCGTTTCAGAGATTATGAAGAAGCGATTTTTTGGCTGTCTGACGCGATGATAACCAATATCGCCTACAATTCAACAGCGCCTGTGCTTGGCTTAAAACTCAACATGGAAAGGATGACATTAAAATGTTATATGGCTGATACCGGGCTTCTGATCAGTCATGCTTTCGATGAAAATGGAATTGTCAGTGAAGAAATTTATAAAAAACTTCTATTTGATAAATTGGAATTTAATAAAGGGATGATTGTGGAAAATGTTGTTGCACAAATGCTCACCGCTAGCGGACATAAGTTATATTTTTACTCCAATTCTTCCCGGAATGATGCTTCCAGCCGTATGGAAATTGATTTTTTAGTGGCGAAAAGCAAGATTACCAATCGGCACAATATCTCACCGATTGAAGTTAAGTCAAGCAAGAATTACACTCTGACCTCTTTAAAGAAATTCTGTTCTCAATACAAAGAACAGCTGTATATCCCGTATGTGCTGCATCCAGGTGATCTGAAAGAAGAAAATGGAATCACTTATTTACCGCTTTACATGACGCCTTTCCTATAAAACTCCGGTTCTGACTCCCGCATGAGAGCGGGAGTTTGTCGTTAAATCATGGAAAAATCTGAAATCAGGAGAAGTTGAAACACGCAGTGTTCCTGCTTATCCTGTTATCCCTTTTCGTGATTGAGTAAGAAAACCTATTGCAGTGGGATCGAAAAGAAAGCGGCGATTCCTAAATGGAAATCAGTCTGCCGTTTCCATTTTGTTGATATAAGCGGTGAGAAATGGAGATCACAGTACGGTTGAGCGAAGCCCGGCGCAGCGCTTCCATGACCAACGCTTCTGTGCCGCTGTCCAGATTGGCGGTGATTTCATCCAGAAGCAGGATTCGCGGATCAGCTGCAACCGCTCGGGCGATCGCTAACAGCTGCAGCTGACCCTGGGAAAAGAGCGCTGGATCCCAGGGCGTCGCGAGTCCCTGCGGCAGCTGGTCAATGACCGAGTCCAGACCGACTAACCGCACGGCCTCAGTAATTTGATCGGCGGTGATCGTTTCGTCAAACAGGGAAATCTGATCGCTGACTGTGCCGCTGACCGGCCGCAACGTTTGTTCCACATAGCCGAACAAGCGCCGTTTCTGTTGGTCGCTGATCTGATCGGCTGGCGTGCCGAAGATCGTAACGGATCCCTGCTGAGGCGAATACAAGCCGAGGATCAATTTAAAAATTGTGCTTTTCCCGGCTCCGGTCCGGCCGGCCAGCGTGACTGTTTCCCCTTGGCGAACACGGAACGAACAATCGCTCAGCACGATTTCTTCCTTTTCATATCCAAAGGTAACGTGATTCAGCGCCAGCGCCGGTTCATCGGCCGGCAGGGCGGATAGCGCCAGTGTTGTTTTGGGCTGTTTTCGCTGCGGCTGGCGGAAGAAGGTCTCGATCCGCTGAATGCCGGCAACCGCCGATTGGATGTTCTCAATTTCCATGCCGATGTTTTCCAGGGGAGTGAAAATCTTACCGACATAAGCCGTCACGGCGACCGCTGAACCGACCGACATGCCGAACAACGATTGCCAGTCTCCGGACAGCGTGGCTAGAACCATCATGACGGCGATGACAGCGCTGCTGCTGAAAACGATGATCGGCGAGTAGACGGAATCATAGAAATTCGCTTTTTCCAGACTTTGATAACTTTGCTGCAAGTGCCGGTCATACCGCTTTTCCATCATTTCCTGCTTGTTCAGCGAGCGGATCATCCGCAGGCAGTTCAACGTTTCCGGAACGAGATGGTTGACCTGCGCGATCGCCGCCCGATTTGTTTTCTGAGCCTGCAGCATCCGTTTTTGAAAATGTCGGGTCAGGGCGAACAACAACGGTGTGATCACGATCAGAATCAAACCCAATCCGAGGCTGCGGGTAAAGATCATGATCAAAACTCCAATCACTTTCAAGCTGTCGGCAGCCATGTTGAGGACGCCGTCGTCAAACAGCGCGCTCAGCGCATCGACATCGTTAACCAACAGAGAAACGGTTTTCCCCGGATCCTCACGCGCAAAACAGGCAGCCGGCAGAGTATCGAGTTTGGCACACAGATCCTGACGAACCTGCCGGGTGATTTTCTGTCCGGTCCGGGTGATCAGCGCCGTCTGCAGAGATTCCAGCGCGCCGGCCAGCGCCAGAAATAGAAAATATGCCAGCGCCAGCGGAAAACCGATGGACTGCCGATGGGTCAGCCGGTTGACGATTTGCTCGAGCACCAACGGCGGAAGCAGGGCGGCGCCCGTCCCGGCCAGAATCACGATTACCAGCAGCGAGAGGAACAGGCGCTGCTGGACGATCACGGTGCGGACGCTGGCTTTCAGCGTCAGGGAAGCGTTATTCTTTTTCATCGTCGGCGCCTGCTTTCTTCTGCTGCTTTTCAACCAGTTGGGCATAAGCGGGATTCTCCGCCATCATCGTCGCAGGATCGGCGACTCGGGCAGTGCCGTTTTCCAGCCAGAGCACCTGATCAAACTGGGCAAAATGGACCAGACGATGGGAGATCAGCAATATGACCCGGTCTTGGGCCAGCATGCGCAGATTGCGCAGAATTTCAGCTTCCGTGGCGGGATCGACGGCGGAAAACGGATCGTCGAGCACCAGCACCGGACAAGGCCGGGCCAAGGTTCGCGCCAGAGCGAGGCGGGCCTGCTGACCGCCGGACAGACGCGTCCCCTGATCACCGATTCGAGTCTGAAGTCCTTTGGGCATCGTGGCAACTTCTGCGTCCAGCGCTGTGAGCTTTAACCAGGACATGCAGTCCAGATTCTCGCCAAGCTGAAGATTTTCTTCAATCGTGTCGCTGAGCAGCTGCGGGGCATGGCCCAGATAACCGACCAGCCGGCTGATCTGCACGCTGTTGAGCTGCGATATTTCCAGACCGTTGATCTGCAGGCTGCCGGTGTAGGACAGTTCGCCTAAGAATAACCGGCCCAACGTTGACTTTCCGCAAGCCAGAGGACCGGTGATCCCGATGATCTGTCCCGCCTGAGCCTGCAGCGTCAGATGCTCAAACAACGGCGGCTGATGGGGATAAGCGAAGGTACAATCTTCAATTTTTAACTTGACGGGGCCGACAGCGGGCGGCAGGGTTGAATCAGGAAGGATCACCGGCTGCAGCTGCGGCTTGATCCGCTGCCAGGATACCTTCGCTTTCTGAACCGCATTGAACAGCTTGGCGGCATGTGAACTCTTTAATGCCAGCCGGGTAAAACAGGCCAGATAAGTTGTAAAGGCGGCGATATCCCAGACGGCCCAGCCAACGCCCAACATGTTTTGTGCGCCGCGGATCAGAACAAACAGGACGCCGATCATCGCGATGATGTTGTACAGCGGCTGCATCGCGTTTTCCCAGACATTGGAAACGACGGCGTTTTTTTCAACGACGGCCAGTTGTTTTCCGATTGCCTGATTCCGTTGATTTTCACAGCCGAAGACACGGTAGGTCAGCGCATTGCTCACCCGATCGAGCATCATCGTGTTAAGCTGACTGACGCTGATTTTGTAAGCCGCTGCGCTGCGGGTGATCGGATGTTTCAATTTCTCCGCCAAAAAGGCGGCCAGCGGCATGAACAGGCAGGCTAAAAGCGTAAGCCGAACGTCGTAAATCAGCAACATTCCCAGATAGGCGATCATGACCACGCCGGTATCGAACACCTCCGTCGTAAATTTGCGCATGCCTTCGGCGCACGCGTCGACGTCGCTGATGGCCTTGGTCATCAGGCTTCCGGCCTCATCCGCACTCAAAGCGGCGGGATTTTGATAAACGAGATTGCGGTACAGCACCCGCCGCATCGAACGGGCCGTATCATTGGCAAAACGCCGGACCCCGAACCGCTTAAGACAACGCGCTCCCTGGACAATCAGGATCACCGCCAGATACGCCAGCGCCAATCCCGCCATATTGGCCCCGGTTTTTTCTTTCGCCAGAACCGCCGTCAGACACAGGGTAAGCTGTCCCTCAAAAAAGGGCCCGGCCGTCAGGCCGAGGTTGTAAAGAATACCGGAAAACGCGACGCCGGTCAGGACGCCCCGCTCCTGGTAAAAATAGGTGCTCAGCCGATCAGGCCGGCGCTGCGCCTTTGATTTGTTTGCCATGGATCAATCCTCCTTCGGGGAATCCAGCCGCTGGCTCACATGTGGAAATCCAGCTTGGCTTTCCTTTTTGCAGCGCAGATACAGCCGGTTTAACAAGCTGACGAAGACCTCCGTTTCCGCTTCGCTGAACTCTTCCAGCAGCCAGGCGTAAAATTCGGCTTCAATCGCGGCTTTGGACTGCTTTAGAGCATCTGCCTTCGCTGTGGCCATTAAGCGCCGGGCCCGCTTGTCGTCAGGATCCAAAGTCCGGATCAGATAGCCTTTCTGTTCCAGATTGGCCGCCCGCCGCGCGCAGGCTCCTTTGTCAATTCCAAGCACGCTGCGGACGCCCGCCTGAGTGATGCCGGGATTTTTCCGAACGACGTGAATGAAATCCAGTTCCGCCGTTCCGAGACCTTCTGCTTTTAACGAACGGGTGGTGAACTTGCGGACTTCGCGGGCGATTTTGGTTATTTTTCGAGCTGTTTGATCCATGATCAGAACTCCTTTCTATATTCATAACGATTGTGAATGTGCTGGATGCGAATGGAAAACGCAGAAAAGCAAACTAGATAAACACGAAAAAGTAAAAAATGGATGATACTACATCTAAGTTGATGATAACCCCTCTGATTTTCGATGTCAATTTAAAAATGCCAGTCCGACGCCGCGGGTTCTTACTCGAAATTGGGCAAAGAAAACGTCAGGCAGGATAAAGCTTCATTTAACGCTTTATCCTGCCTGCTTCTTTGTATGGATATTCTATGTCTACCCGAAACCGAGTAAGAACCACGCCGCGCTGCGTCATTTTTGTTTCCACTTTGTGAAATTTGGGAAATCGTCAAAACCTGAAATCAGCGCGAATCAGATCAGTCCGATTTCCGTCATGAATTTGTAAGACTTCGTCAAGTCGTTGTCATTGAGTTCCCGAATGATTTTAGCTAAAATGAACATACAGACAGTTCAAATTTTGAAAAATGTCTGACAAGCCGAAAAGTGGACGACAATAAAAAAGAAAGCGGAAAATTTAAACTTTCTGCGCTTTTCAATGATCTTATAAAGGGGTAGAAATTTTCTATCGTACGGAAAGGACGATTGGATAGAATGAAAACACAGAATAGAAGAAAAAGAGGACGCCGGATTAATAAAGGAAATCTGGCGATTCTGATGGTGATCGCCATTGTCGCGCTGGTCTTGATCGGAGCCGGAGGGGCCTGGCTTCTGACAAACCGCGAGCCGTCATTTCTGAAACCGCAGATCTCTTCCTCGGAGAAACTGAAGGATAAAAGCAAGGATGTTCTGCTTGCGGTCTATTATCCGCAAAGTGCCGACAGTACCTTTCAAGAGGCACTGGCGCACAACGCCGAGACGCTTTTCAACGACCTGAAGACGCAGACCGAGGGCTATCAAAAGGAAAAGAAACCGTTGATGATCAAGGCGGATTATCAGATGAATGTGAATCAGGATCGTTATGTGTCATTGGAATATACGATTTCACGGAATGAAAATGAAACGGTACAGGAACAACGGCAGTCGTATTTGTATGATTTAAGCGAACATCACTGGATCGATTCTTCGTCATTATTCGATGAAGACGCGCTGAAATGGCTGTCGGCGAATCTGCGGGCTCAGCTGAAAGCAGACGATCACTGGAAAGAGACTGCATACACGCTGCCGCTGATCGAAGCGACGGCCTGGGATTCTGGCAATTTTGCGGATTTCACATTGCGGGATGGCACGTTGATCTTCAATTTTCCAGCGGGCAAACTGGGAGAAAACGCCTACCGCTGGGAGTTTCCGATATCCAATCTGGGCGAGCATTTCCTGCTGGATCTCGGGCAGGGTACATTGCCGGAAAATAACGTCCGGATTGCGCCGCGGGTGATCGATCCTGATAAACCGATGGTCGCGCTGACCTTCGACGATGGGCCGCATCCGACCAACACGCCGCAGCTGATCAATCTTCTGCAGCATTACGACTCCGCCGCCACGTTCTTCATGCAGGGCATGCGGGTGGAGAAATATCCGGAAACCACACTGATGGTCATCAACTCCGCCAGCGAGGCGGCTTCTCATTCCTACAATCATCCGAAGCTGACAAAGCTGAAGGGCGACAATTTGTTATTTCAGCTCAACCGCACGACCGAACTGGTGCAGGAGCTGACCGGCTGGCAATATACGATCAAGCATTTCCGGCCGCCTTACGGCGCGGCGAACGCAACGGTGAAAGAAAACTCCGCTTATCCGTTAATCATGTGGAGTATCGACACGCTGGATTGGAAAACCCTCGACCCGGTACAGACGGTGGAGAATACCATGGCCGCGGTCAAGGATGGCTCGATCGTTCTGATGCATGACATTCACGCGGAAACGGTGACGGCGGTCGAATCGCTGCTTCCGCAGCTGATCGACGCGGGTTATCAGCTGGTCACCGTCGATGAAATGCTGCAGGCCAGGGGCACCGAGGTTTACAATGGCCAGCGCGTCTTCAGTGCTTATGACGTGAAGGATTAAAGCCAGGTTATTTTTTGAAACACACAGCGATCACATAACAACGGGCGGAACAAACCCGTTGTTTTTAAAAGGAAGATTCTTTAGAAGGAAGATTCTTTATCCGGATAACAAAGTTTTAACTGTCAAGGGCTGTCGTTTATTGCGATCGGCCATTGAACTGAGGAGGAGACGCAATGATGAAGAAAAGATGGCGATCAGCGTATGCTTTGAGCTTCGCTATCGTTCTGTTTTATCCGTTGTTTACGCCGCCGGCAGTTACGTTGGCTCAGATCGAATCAAGTTTCGATTTGGAACAAGCGGACGAGCTTTACGAACTGTTCTTCAATCTTCCGCATCTGCATTTTCAGACGAACAAGGTGTTCAGCATTCAGAACTTGACCGCGGATCCGGATGAACTTTACGATTACATCAATCTGGAAGTTTCAAGCACGCCTCAGTTCCACAGCTATATTCTGAGAAAAATTCTGGAAATTCAAGATAAAACCGTTGCCACGACGCGCTTTCTGGAGAAGGATACCGAGGTGCTCGTTAAACTTGTTGAGACTGATTTCCATACCGGGGACACCGGGAGTTTTGCTTATTCCAGTATCGCTTATTTTCAGGTGGAGGGACTTTATTATGCCGCCGCGACTTCAATTTGAGGAAGGCGGGAAGCGCGGCCGTTCAGCGCCAGCGAGATCGCTGCGCTTGAGGAACAGGCGGTCGCAGAAGTCCGAAAGATCGTTCGACAAATACAAAAAGGGAATTCCACGAATTGAACGGGAATTCCTTTTAAGTTGAGTCCATGAGGGAGCCTGCCGGACACTGCGGTATAAAGGTAAAAGCCATCCTGCAGGATTCACTTGCGGAGTGCGATCCTCGTAGTCCTTTTCAGGAATGGTTTGTTGATTCAACGTGCATCTGGCCCAGCGTTTCCGCCAGCGGCGCCTGAATACAAAGATCGGCGTTATCGTCCATTGGCGTTGCCGTCTTATTGATGACGACGAGCTGATCGCCGGTGAAATACCGCACCATCCCGGCAGCCGGATAGACTGCCAGCGAAGTGCCGCAGATGATCAATACGTCCGCCTGCCGGATCCAGGTTAACGCTTTGTCCATGACAGATTCGTCAAGCGCTTCCTCATACAGAACGACGTCCGGTTTCATCAGACCGCCGCAGATCGGACACCGCGGCAGATCCTTCGTATTCAGAATAAAATCCAGACCTTCCTCATGATGACAGTGCACGCAGTAATTCCGCATGATTGAGCCGTGCAGCTCCGCGACGTTTTGGCTGCCGGCGAGGGTATGCAGATTGTCGATATTCTGCGTCACGACGCCCAGACACCGGCCAGTTTTTTCCAGCTCGGCCATCAAGCGGTGAGCGGCGTTGGGCCGGGCGTTGGGATAAAGCATGCGGCTGCGGTAAAACCGGTAGAACTCTTTTGGATTCGCCTTGAAAAAATGATGACTGATGATTTCCTCCGGCGGGTAATCGTACTGTTGGCGATACAGTCCATCGACGCTGCGGAAATCCGGGATGCCGCTTTCCGTGGACGCGCCCGCGCCGGTAAAAAAGACAATGCGCCGGCCCTGATCAAGAATGCTTTGCAGCGTTTGCAGCGTTTCTTCCATGATGATCCACTCCTTTTTCTAAATCGCTTGCAGATTTTTTTTATGATTTTTGTTCATGATCCTGTTTTTAAATCGAGTTTTCAAGCTTTTCCGGTTTCGTTTGGGTTTCGTTTCGGTCCGCGCCCGGATTGCTTTACACTTTTGACGGGGATCGTTTTTTTGGAAAACCGAACTGTTTCTTTCGAACCTGTTTCTATTTTACCACGGTTTGACCCGCGCGTTATAATAAAGACGAAGAAGGGATGCTTATGCGCGCTGGTTATCTGAAGTCGGGCTTAATGATGGAGGCTCCTGTGCCTTATGGAAGTTTTCATGCGGCGATGATCGGGGTGACGGTAGTGTTTGCGCTTGGCGCGTGGCGGCTGCGGGGGATGAATGAAAGCCGCAGACAAAAGCTGTTATTCTGTCTCGGCGTTCTGTTGGCAAGCGGGGAAGTTCTCAAGCAGCTGTTCCGCTTTCTGATCGTCGATCAGGGCGTCTATAACTGGTGGTACTTCCCGTTTCAGCTGTGCAGCATGCCGATGTATCTCTGCCTGCTTCTGCCATTGCTTAAAAAAAGGCGGAAAACGATTATCACATTTCTGGCAAATTATGCACTGCTGGGCGGAATTGCCGTATATCTTGATCCATCCGATATGATGAGCCGGTATGTGTTTCTGACGCTGTTCTCGTTTCTGTGGCACGATCTGCTGATCGTTATCGGCATTCTGTGCGGAACCAGCGCAGCGATGGAGGATGATGTTTGGGGCGCGGTGAAAATGCTCGGACTGCTCGCAGGACTTACGGGGATCGCGGAAATCCTGAACCTTGTCCTTTCCCGATATGGTGAATTGTCGATGTTTTATCTCTCACCCAAGCTTGCCAATACCCAGCTGGTATTTCGCGAGATCGCCCGGCTCTGGGGGATTCCGGCGGGGAATTTCTGTTATTTTCTGGCGATGATCGCCGGCGGCTTGATCATTCACGGACTGTGGCGGCGGATCCGTCGGAAACAAACGTCCAATCCTGCTGCGTGAAGTTTGAGTTTTAACGGAAAACACGGTACAATAAGCGCGGTGAAGAAAATGAATTTTCAGGAAGAACTATGCGCATGGTATAAGATCCATCATCGCGAGCTGCCATTCCGCCAGACCCGTGATCCCTATGCAATCTGGGTCAGCGAGATCATGGCGCAGCAGACGCGGATCGATTCCATGCTTCCGTATTACAGGCGCTGGATGGAGCGCTGGCCGACCGTGGAAGCGTTAGCCAAGGCGCCGATAGAAGATGTGCTGCATGGTTGGCAGGGGTTAGGCTATTATAACCGGGCGCGCAAGCTGCATGAGGGCGCGAAGGTTGTGGCCGGGCGCTATGGCGGAATCTTGCCGGCCGATGTCGAACAGCTGCGCACGATACCCGGGATTGGCTTTTACACTGCCGGGGCGATCGGCAGCATCGCTTACGGCCTGCGCGCACCGGCCGTCGATGGCAACGTCCTGCGGGTGACGACGCGCGTGCTCCGATATGGCGAGGATATCACGAAGAAAACGACGGTTGATTTTGTTTGGCGTCAGGTGTACGACTGGATGGAGGGCAGCGATCCCGCGGTGTTTACCCAGGCGATGATGGAGATCGGCGCGCTGGTCTGCACGCCGAAAAATCCTCAGTGCCTGCTTTGTCCGTTAGCGCCGATGTGCGGCGCGGGGCAGGATGGCAGCTGGCGTCAATACCCAGTCAAGAAAAAGGCGAAACCGCCGCTGGAACTGCAGCTGTATACGTATTGGATCGAGAACGATCAACATCAGATTCTGCTGAGCGACGACTGGTCGGACGGGCTGATGGAAGGACTGTACCGTCTGCCGCAAAGCGCGGTGCCGCTGGAACTCACGGATCAGCTCGATTATAAGGGACGGCGCAAGCATGTGTTTTCCCATCGTGTGTGGAATATGGAATGTTATCGCGGACAATGGAACAATCAGGTCAACGAAGCGCTGCCGGAGCATTGCTTCTGGATCGCTGAAGATCAGCTGGACACGATACCGATCGTCGGAGCCCACCGCAAATGGCTCAACGTGGGTCTGGCTGAGGAAGCCGGATCAACGCCAGAGAAAGCGGAACCGGCGTCCCTCAAGCCGCATGCGGAAGACATCGCCGTAAGGAAACAAGCGCCGCTCTTGGCGGAAGAGCCGTCAGTGCTTGCAGAAAGACAGAAACCGGATTGCTCCCGGTTTGAAACGAAGTAAAAAGAAAGGATAAAAGGAAAACATCATGAAAGAACGGGTAGAACGACTTCAAAAGAAAATGCAGGAGGAAGGGCTGCGTGCTTGTGTGATTTCCGATCACAGCGCGGTCGAATATTTTATCGGGCGCCGCTTCTCTTGCGGCGAACGGCTGATCGCATTGGTCGTTACGACGGAAGGATTGCCGAAGCTGGTGCTTAACGAGCTGTTTCCGATGACCCCTCAGGCTGACTTTGAGCTTGTCCGCTACAACGATACCGAGGATGGGGTGCAGGTCGTTTCCCAATTCTTAAGCGGGAAGGTCGGGATCGACAAGTTCTGGTCCGCAGGCTTTCTGATCCGTCTGATGGCGCTGCGCCCGGATCTGGAAATCGTCGACGGCAATCTTGTCGACCGCATCCGCAGCGTTAAGGATCCGTCCGAGCAGGCAAAGATGCGCCAGGCTTCGCTGAATAACGATAAAGTCATGGCACGGGTGCGCGAGCTGATCCAGGTGGGCAAGAGTGAGAAGCAGCTGGAACAGGAAATCAACGCGGCATTCAGGGAACTGGCGGACAGCGATCCGTCCTTCGACACGATCGTCGCGTTTGCGGAAAACTGCGCCGATCCGCATGCCGTGCCGTCAGATAAGGTTTTAGAAGAAGGCATGTCGGTGATCGTCGACATGGGCTGTCAATTTGAAGGGTATTGTTCGGACATGACGCGGACATACTTCGTCGGGCAGAACACAATGGAAGAGGTCTATGAGACCGTGCGGCGGGCGAATCTGGCGGGAATTGCGGCAGTGAAGCCGGGCGTGCGGTTCTGCGACATTGACCGGGCCTGCCGTCAGGTGATTGAGGAAGCGGGCTATGGTTCATATTTCATCCACCGTACCGGACATGGGATCGGTTTAAGCGTGCATGAACCATTCGACGTCAGCGCGGTCGATGAGATCGTCGTTGAGGAAGGCATGTGCTTCTCGATTGAACCGGGGATCTATCTGCCGGGTGTCGGCGGGGTACGGATTGAGGACCTTGTGCTGGTGACCAGTGACGGCTGCGAGGTACTCAACCATGATCCGAAGGATCAGCCGGTGTTATGAATTTTGGCTTCTATGCCTTCTGGTTTGTGAACCTGGCGGAAATCGTGTTGTGTCTATGGGATAAATTCTGCGCCCGCACCCATCGCTGGCGGGTTCCTGAAAGGGTGTTTTTTACGCTCGCTTTTCTGGGCGGCGCACTGGGGCTGGCCGCAGGCATGATCATCGCTCATCACAAGGTATCAAAACCTTCGTTTGTCCGGATTGCAGTTCTGGCGGGGCTTGAAAATCTGATCGCCGCGGCCGTGATTCTGGCTAACCTCAAATAATTTTGAGATTGTATTTCTCATTTGCCGGAAAATTTGTTACACTGATGATAATGTGAGGTACACGTGGATGAACATGAAGTGGAAAATCACGATGATGGGAAAGTTTACGCTTCGGGTGCGGGGAAAGGAAATCAACTTCGGGGCTTCAATGGGAAAGCAGATCGCTTCCATTTTCGCCTATTTGATCCTTCACCGCGACCGGGCCATCACCAAGGAACAGTTAATTGAAGTATTCTGGCCGGACAGCCGGAATCCGCTGAACGCGCTGAAGTTCGCCATTTTCCGCTTGCGCAAAGCGCTGGAAGAACTGCCGGGCGGAGGCGGCCGGGATTGGATCCAGACCGTCCGGGGCGGTTACCGATTGAATCCGTCGGCGGATTTCGATCTGGATATTGCGCATCTGGACAAGATTGCGCTGCGGCCCGACTGCGGCGACGCCAAAACGTTGACGAGCTTAATCCAGGGCGAATTTCTAGCGGATCTGGAAGACGCGTGGATTGTGGAGGAACGGGAAAAACAGTGGCAGAAAGTTCTGAACATCACCGATAAAATCGCGGAGGATCTGGAACAGAACGAGCTGGTTCAACAAGCGCAGAATTTATACAAGGCGCTTTTGGCAGTCGAACCGTTTAACGATCAGGTCAACTATCTGATGCTCCGGGTGATGATCCGACAGCGGCAATACAACGAAGCGATTCATTATTATGAACAGGTCGCGGCGGCGTTTCGGAAGGAGTATGGAATTGAATTCCAGGGCAAGTCGCAGGCATTGATCTATTTTATCAGCGTGGAAAACGGCGAAGCGGTGACGATGGAGGAACTGGTTTCTTCCCTGAACGAGGATATCAGCGAACCGCTGGCGTTTTTCTGCGATCGATCCGTTTTTCAAAAGCTGTATCAGGCGCGGGTGCGGGAAATTCAACGGTCACGGGACAGCTTCTATCTGATGATGATGGAACTGCGGAGCATTAAAGGCGCGCAGCCGGAAAACGATCAGCTGGAATATCTGAGCCGGGTGTTGGAAAGCGAACTGCGCAGCAGCGATATTTTCTGCCGGATTTCCAGAAGTCAGTACGCGGTGATGATGAATCTGCGGCGGCAGGAAGACGGCGAGATCGCGGCGCAGCGGATTTGTACGCGTTTCCATAAGCGCTATCCGGCCGATCAGGCAAAGCTGCAATATTATGTCTGTGAAATTCAACCGCAGACCTTGCCTAATGCAGCCTGATGCCTTGCGGCTTGAGTATGACGGCCTGACGCTTGAATGCGGCGGATTTTAAGAAGAAACGAACAGCCGGTTTCCTGAAAATGACGGACCCGGCTGTTTTTTTGCGTTCTTTTCTTATCAATGCGTTTTTGGCCTTGTCCGATTTGTAAAACCCGGCGGTTAAAAGCCAGTCTGCCGCCAGCTTCGCCGCTGCCGCAAAGCTGGCGCAGGGCAAAAAAGGAAGGACTTACGGTGGATAGGAAAGTGAAGATCGGCAATAACGTAGAAAAAGTGAAGATCTGTGATAACGTCCAAAAAGTGAAGATCGGCGATAGCGTCCAAAATAAAAACGCAAACGTCAGGTTTGCGCTTTGACAGAAGGCTTCAATGCTGGGAAATCCCGGTTGTATGTCGGAGTTTCATTTCGAAAACTGCCGCTTTAACAGCGCTTCTTTCAGCGGTTTCATAAAAGTCCTGCCAATCGGAATATGCTTACCGTTGGAAAGCAGAATTTCATTGCCGCAGATCTGTTCGATATGCCGGAATGCCACGATGTAGGAACGGTGGCATTGGAAGAATTCATCCGGCGGCAGCTGGGACAGCACTTCCTGCAGCTTTGCGTACATTTCATAGTGGTCATGCGTGGTTGTGACGATAATCTTACGCAGTTCCTTTTCGATGCAGAGAATCGAATGAATCGGAATCGGAATGACCTGGCTGCGGCTGCGAAGCATGAAGCTGACACCGGCCTGGGCTTGTCCCAGCTTGTTCAGCGCCCGGTCCAGGGCATCCGGCAGCCGCTGCGCCATCTGCGATTTCAGGACGAAATACAGATGTTCGGTTTCGTAAACGTCGGAAAAATACTCCAGATAACTGGAAATGAAAATAATCTGCGCTGAGGGCTGGACCAGATTGATTTGTTTCGCGACCTCGATTCCGGTGATGCCCGGCATCCGGATATCCAGAATATAGAGCTGGATTTCGTAGGATTCCAGGTCTTTCAGCAGCTGTGCGCCGCTGTCCCAGGGGTGAATCTCAGCTTCGATTTCCCGCATTTCGCACAAACGCCGGAGTTCCTGCGCGATCATACGCAGATGGAGCGGATTATCGTCGCACAAACCGATACAGAGCTTCATAGGCTTCTCTCCTTTGAATGTGCATTTATTATATCATTTTCATCTGTTCAAAACATTGAATTTTCAGATAATTACCAAAATGGAAGGAAGATCTGTTCACAAAATAAACGATATTCAGTGGTTTTAAAAGCGAAAAAACGGATAAAAAACGCTCTTGCCAGTGATTAAAGCTTATTTCCGACAGCTTCAACTTCCCGGCTTTTGAAGCGTGAAGGATGTTCAAGGATACAGGTGGGCAGCCATGTCGGAAAATCAGCGGCCAGCTTGCAAGGCATTAGTCCGCAAAGGGCGGCTTTGCCGATTCGTCATTTAACGAAGCCAGCGCAGCTTCAGCAGCTTCCCGCAGTTTTGCCTTCAGCGAAGAGGGCTGCAGGATTTGGACCTTCCGGCCAAACTGAAACAACCAGCCCAAAAAGGGCGGGGCGACGCTCAAAGTCAAATTGACATCAAAATCCTGATCGGTGATGCGCGTGATCATGACGTCCTGACCGAACCGATCGAAAACGGTATTCGCCAGAGATAAATCAAAGCGCAGCGTCATGTTGACGGGGTCGCTGGCGTACATGCCGAAGCTGCGGGCGGCATATTCCTTCAGATCGAAAGGAATCCGGGGCAGCGGTTCGCTCCTCAGCCGGATCTGTTCCATTTTATCCAGCCGGTAATGGGAGAAGCCCTGATGATGAAACGAGTAGCATACGCAATAATACCGCTGGTTTTCACGGATCAGCGCGTAAGGAAAAAGCTGATAGGACTGCGACTGACGGCGGTAGCGTTTCTGTTTATGCACGGTGATGTCAAAGTACCGGAACTCGATTTCCACATTTTCGCGCAGCGCCTTCAGGATCTGATCAATGTTGCCGAGAATGTCGACGTCAGAATCGCGGCGGGCCGGCAGAACCGGCGTTAACTGCGGCTGCTGATAGCGCGAACATTCCTGCCCCAGCGTCGCGTTGAGCTGTTCCGCCTGGTCAGCGGAGAGAATAGCCAGTGAGCCGACGGCGTCGCTGAGCAGTTTCAGCTGCGCGAGGGTGTAGCGCCGGCGCAGCCAGTAGCCCCGATTTTTCTGATAGCGGATATCCCAGCCTGCCTGACGCAGAATATCGAGATCGGAATACACGGACTTGCGCTCGGCGCTGATCCCTTTCTGATTAAGTAAGGCGATGATTTCATCACATTTGATCGGATGATCGCTGTCTGTTTCCTGTTCAAGCAGACGCAGGATTTCCAACAGCTTTTGTTTCTGCGACCGCTGATTCGCCACGAAAGATCCCCTCCTGATTAAAATTTCTTAAAAATATTGTATCACTGTCCGATTAATCGGACAATGAAAAATCGCGGCTGTGGTATGATTAGGACGCATTAAGGGAGGGACAAACGATGGAGTTAAAACATAAAGGAATGTTGGCGGCTGGCGGACAGCTGGCGGGAATGGGATATCTGATTTCCGGATATGGCAGCGCAGGAGTATTCCTGCTTGCGGTCACGGCTTGCGCGCTGGTTTTCTTTCAAACGGAGAGCCGCCGGCGCTGGCCGTGGAAAGCGGCGGTTTTATCCGGGCTGGCCGGCGGGGCGATTCTGGCGCTGCAGCCGATGGCTGGAAATCCGGGCTGGCAGATCGGGGTAGTCTTGAATGGCGTGATCGCGATGTCAGGATGCCGTTGGGTCGCTTCCATGAAAAAAAGCGAACGTCAGGAAATCCGCTGGTCGCTGGACTGGCTGACGGCGCTGGCCTTGTTGTTCTGCGGCTTGTTTTTTCTGATGCCTCCGTCGCTGCGCGTTCACGTCATGGAACCAGCGTATGCCCAGACCGGGTCAGTCTGGCCGCTTACCCTGTTTCCGCTGCTTGTTTTTATGCCTTATTTTCCGGTCCGTCTGCGCTTATGGGAAAGCCGGAGTGTGAATAAGGCCCGCGCCGGAGTGCTGAACGTAAAATAGTCTGGGCTAACCCGAACCTTTTGTGGTAAACTAATCACTCAAGGGAGTGAGTTCGATGACTGAATTTCTGATTAGAAAATTTGTTAACAATTATGCGCAGACTGAGGATCCGAAAGTTCGGGAGAATTATGGATTTCTGAGCAGCCTGACTGGAATTGCCTGCAACGTATTGTTGTTTGCGGTGAAGCTGGTCATGGGAACAATCGCCCATTCCATTTCCATCACCTCGGATGCGTTCAATAACCTCTCGGACAGCGCCAGCTGCGTCGTGACGCTGTTTGGCTACAAATTGGCGGCGAAGCCGGCGGATAAGGATCACCCGTTCGGTCATGGCCGGATTGAATATCTGACGTCGCTGGTGCTGGCGTCGGTCATTCTGATCGTCGGTTTTGAGCTGTTAAAAAGCTCCGTCATGAAGGTCATTCATCCGGAAACCGTCCGGTTCAGCTGGGTTGTGCTGATCTCGCTGCTGGCGTCGATCGGCGTGAAATTCTGGATGTGCGGCTTTAATCGGAAACTGGGCCGGCGGATTGATTCGTCGGTGATGCTGGCGACGGCGCAGGACAGCCTGAACGATGTGATCGCCACGGCGGCGACGGTGGTTTCTCTGGTGCTGTCAGCGTTTGTCAGCTGGCCGGTCGATGGAATTATGGGCGTGGTCGTTTCGATATTCGTCCTGTTTTCCGGCTACGGCATAATAAAAGATACGATCGGCGAGCTGTTAGGGCAGCCGGCAGATAAAGAGCTGGTGGGCAAAATCTCACAGATCATGCTGAGCCGTCCGGAAATTCTGGGTCTGCATGATTTGATCATCCACAGCTATGGTCCGGGTAATTTGATCGGCAGCGCGCATGCCGAGGTCAGCGCTCACGACAATCTGCTTCAGATCCACGATACGATCGACGAGGTGGAAAAGGCAATTTACGAGCAGCTGCACGTCATGTTTACGATTCACATGGATCCGATTGAAACGGATAATCAGGAGATTGAAGAAGCGCGGAAGATGATGCAGGAAATTCTTGCCCGGATTGACGAACAGTTAAGTTTTCATGATTTCCGGATGGTCAGCGGACCCACGCACACGAATCTGATTTTTGATATCGTTGTTCCGTTTGCGTGCAAGCTGAGTTTTGACGAGATCCGCGATCAGATCAATGCCCAATTAAGCCGGCAGAAGAAAAAGTGGTACACGGTCATCACCTTCGACCGCGATTACACCGGTGAATAAGCGGCGAAGAAAATGAGTACATCCGCCTTGAAGCGGGAAAGAAATATCAGCGAAGCCGCAGCCGCTGGAAAACAGGCTGCAGTGGTTAGCGCGGGCTGAAACGGAAAAGGAAAATGGCCTGAAAAGATAAGCGAAGCGGCACGTTGGAAAACGATGGGGAACGTTCAGCGAAGTTCACCCGTCGTTTTTATGATGGAGCGGACACGCCGGGGGCCGAAATCTGCTGCCAGGCGGCAAGAGCTTTGCCAACAATGAAAAAAGACCGGATTGTCCGGCCTCAGGATGAAGTTTGATTTTAAAGGAAGTCTTCTTTCAACATTGCGCTTGCGGAATGGGGTGTTGAAGCGTCCGCTTTGAGTTTCTGCCATAGTTCGTTCAGGCAGCTCTCCGCCTGCGTCAGATCCGTCAGGCAGCCATACAGAGCCTGACTTTCAGCCTGGATGCATTGATAGCTGTCGATAATTTCCCGGCAGTTTTGTTGATTGAGGGCGTCTAATCCCTGCGGATCGTCCAGCACGGCATTGACGACCTGCGGATCCAGCTGGCCCGCATCCCGCATCTCGGCTAGAATCTGGCATGAGCGTTCCAGCGGGTAAGCCTGTTTGTAACTGCGCTCCCCAGTCAAAGCGCTGAAGATGTCGGCGACGGCCAGAATCCGCTGGGGAAGCGTCAGCTGCTGGAGTGTTAGTCCGTCCGGATAACCGGAACCATCCAGCTTTTCATGATGACGCAGCGCGATATCGCAGATTTCCTCACTGACCCAGCCGTTCAGGATTGCCGCTGTTTTTTCCACATGCGTCTTCATGATTGTCATTTCCGCTGGGGTCAGCCGTCCGGGATTTTCCAGAATGTCCAGCGGAATGCCGATTTTCCCCAAGTCATGGAACATTCCGGCAATTTTCAGCGCCTGTTGATCATCAGCGGAAACGCCGCACCGGCGTCCCAGCTGCACTGCCGTCGAGGCGGTGATCATCGTGTGCGTAACCGTGTGGCGGGAACGAAAGTCGATGACGACGATCAACATCGTCAGCAGCGTTTCTATCTGGCGCGATGAAAATGGGAACTGCCGTTCCCGCTGAAACAGAAAATCCGGCCTCGCGGCCGCAACGGATTTCAGGTCGGCTTTCTCAGCCAGTTCCAGAAGCGCAGGATAAAACCAGCCTGCGTACTCCCTGCGGCGGATTCGTTGTAAAAATTGGGCGAGGGTTCCGTGACCATAGGTGAGAAAGATATCCAGACGGTCGCAGAAACTGATCAGACTGGCAGTCTGGGCTGTTCTGCGGTCAATTCCCGCTTCCAGCATTTTGTCATAGCGGCTGTGATGAAACATGACCGCGTCGGCCATCGTGGAAAACGGAGAGTAATGGTGCAGGAAAAGCATGCCGTAGATCGCATGATCCCAACACGTTTCTGTTTCAAACTGGATCATCCGCGCAATTTCTTCCGTTTTGTAAGCGCCGATATCATGCAGAAAAACAAGGCAGTCCAGATCCCGCCGGGTTTCTCCCTCGATCCCCGCGGCTTCCAGCAGCTGGTCGGCATAGGAAGCTGAACGCAGCTCATGGCCGATCAGGCGCGGATCGATCATATCGAAACAGTTCGCAAGCAGACCGAGAAGCTGCCGGGCGTTGATCTCTGTCAGAGAATTCATGCCTTATTCCTCCTTGTTATTCATTAAATAATAATCTAACCTGAATAAATGTAATTATAGCATTAAGCTGGGGGAAAAGAAAAGGAAGAAGGGATAGAACACGCTTTAGACAGGTGTTCTTCCATTTCTTCCTTGTTTTTTATCTGGGTTTTGATTGAAGCTTATTCCTGGTTGGCGCGGATCATCAGATCGCAGACCTGATTGGCATACGCGATCGGATCTTCAATCTTGTAACCTTCGATTAACATCGCCTGCGTATAAAGCAGATCGGTGTATTCGTCCATCAGTTCCGGATGCTTGTCATAAATCTTCTGCAGCGTCGCGAAGATCTCATGATCCGGATTGATTTCCAGAATTTTGCCAGCCTTGACTTCATTCTGGTTTGGCATCTGATTCAGGACTTTTTCCATTTCCATTGACAGACCTTCGTCGGAGACCAGGCAGACCGGATGGGATTTCAGACGGGAGGACAGGCGGACTTCCTTGACTTTTTCGCCCAGTGCTTCCTTCATCTTGTCCAGCATCGACTTGTTTTCCTGCGTCTTCTCCTCCTTGGCCTTCTTTTCTTCCTCATCGTCCAGATCCAGATCACCCTGATTGATCGACTTGAACTTCTTTTCCTTGTATTCCATCATGATGTTGGCGGCGAATTCGTCGACGTCGTCTGTGAAATACAGGACTTCATAGCCTTTGTCCTGGAGCTTTTCCATCTGCGGCAGCTTTTTGATCAGCTCGATGCTCTCGCCGCTGGCAAAGTAGATCTGATCCTGGCCTTCCTTCATTCGGGAGACATATTCGTCCAGCGTCGTGTATTCATCGTTGTGCGTGGACTTGAACAACAACAGATCCTGCAGCTGGTCTTTGTGCATGCCAT
Organism: Holdemania sp.; assembly: GCF_986127675.1. Classification (NCBI taxonomy): domain Bacteria; kingdom Bacillati; phylum Bacillota; class Erysipelotrichia; order Erysipelotrichales; family Erysipelotrichaceae; genus Holdemania; species Holdemania sp. Next base: position 60,174 of record NZ_CFQZWI010000005.1, read on the forward strand.
AGTCCTGGTAAACGCCGAATTTCAGCGACAGACCGAAGTTCTTGAAGAATTCTTCATATTTCTCCCGATCGTTTTTCAGCATGTCTTCCAAGGTGTTCTTGATCTTTTTCTCAATGCTCTTGGCCAGCGTTTTCATCTGCCGGTCCTGCTGGAGGATTTCACGCGAGATGTTCAGATTCAGATCGTCGCTGTCGACCAGACCGCGGACGAAGCGGAAGTAATCCGGTACCAGATCCTTGGCTTTGTCCATGATGAACACGCCCTTGCAGTAAAGCTGCAGTCCCGGTTCATAATCGGCGCTGTAGAAGTTGTACGGTGTTTTGGCCGGGATGAACAACAGCGCGTTGTAGGACGTCGTGCCTTCCACGGAATAATGCATGACTTTGGCCGGATTTTCCCAATCCATGAATTTGTTCTTATAGAACTCGTTGTATTCGTCTTCCTTGATTTCCGATTTGTTGCGCTTCCATAACGGAACCATCGAGTTCAGCGTCTGGATTTCCTTTACCGTTTCCGGTTCGTCCTTGCCTTCGACGGTTTTGGTCGTTTCCACTTCCATCTCAATCGGCCAGCGGACATAATCGGAATACTTGCGGATCAGGTTTTTGATCGTGTATTCGTCAAGATATTCGTCGACCTTGTCGTCTTCGCTTTCTTCCTTCAATTCAAGGATGATCTTCGTGCCGACAGTCTCCTTCATGATCGGCGAAATGGTGTAGCCGTCCTCGCCGTTGGAGATCCAGGAATAACCCTGTTCACTCTGGGCGCTGCGGGTTTCGACGATGATCCGCTGGGCAACCATGAACGCGGAGTAGAAACCGACGCCGAACTGACCGATGATATCGACATCGCTGGTGCCTTCCTCCAGCTTCTGCTTGAATTCCAGCGAACCGCTGTGAGCGATCGTGCCGAGGTTGGTCTCCAGTTCCTCCTGGGTCATGCCGATGCCGCTGTCAGTCAGCGTGATCGTGCGGTTGTCCTTGTCCAGATCGATCCGGATTTTTAATTCGCTCTTATCGACGCGCTGATTTTCATCGGTCAGCGACAGGTAATACCGCTTGTCCAGGGCGTCTGACGCGTTGGAGATCAGCTCCCGCAGAAAGATTTCCTTGTTGGTATAGATAGAATGAATCATCAGATCCAAAAGACGCTTGGATTCAGCTTTAAACTGTTTTTTAGCCATAATGATTTCCTCCTTTTAGCACTCTTGATAAGTGACTGCTAAGATAATATAACACTTTTCCCCCGTCCTGACAAGTCCGCTGCGCTACTTTTCCACAAATTAAAATTTACCGGCTTTTCAGGAGACTGCAGGACAAAAGAAAAAGGAGGAAGATCACCCTTGAAGTCAGACGGAATTCTGTAAATGTCCGGTCAGTCTGTTTCGGCTGCACCTTTTCGCGTCTGCTCGATATGGGCGATGCAGCGCTGATCGCAGGGAGTCTTTGTGTAGGGACAACGCAGCGCGGCATGGCTGCAGCAGAGGAAAAGCAGAGCTTCCAGCCGGGGGAGATCAGTCTTTGCGTCGTTTGGCAGCAGGTTCAAATTAACCTGAAATGGATTTTCCATAAGCACCTCCTGGTCGAACTCTATTTTATCTCGGATAAAGAGAAAAATAAAGATTATCCATTAGCGAGAAATGGCAAATTTTTACGTTGTTTTACGATATGATTCTTATACGAAAACAAGGAAGGGAGGGGCCGGATGAAAGCAAAACTCTCATTGGGCGAGAATCTGCGTCTGCTGCGGGAAGAACGGGGAATCAGCCAGGAAGCTCTGGGGCAGGATTTAAGCTTGAGCGACGGCGCGATTTCCCGGTATGAGAATAATGTCGCGGAACCGGATATCAACACGCTGTTCGGCATGGCGGAAATCTTCGGCGTCGATTTCAACTATCTGTTGGATTATCATGGGCGCGTGCGGAAAAGCCAGGAGATCGTGCTGCAGAACAAAGACGTGGAGCTGTTGAATTGCTTTCATCAATGTTCCTCGGGGCATCAGCGCGTGATCCGGATGCTGACCAAAGAGCTGGCTCGGCAGGATGGACTGTGGCCGAAGCTGAGTGAACTGGCGTCGCTGGAAACCGCGGGTCTGGTCAATGAAGACAAAGAAGAATGGATTGAACCTCAACCCGAAGTGAAAATCATAAAACAGCCGGGACATTCCCGGAAGAAGAAAAAAACCGATTCCTGACCTTGGTTGATGCAAAGGTGAAGAATCGGTTTTCGTTTGGCTTTTCAGCCGCCGCTTTGTGCACCAGGCAAGAGCTGCTTAATCCCAAAGAGGGACTCATCCAGCGGCGGCCAGCGCTAATTCACGAACCTTCTGTTCGCTGACCACATCATAATCCAGCTCATGCGGCGCCGAAGCAAAGGCGTAAGTGACGTGATTGCCGGCGGTCGTCGGATCGGTCAGCCAGTCTTTGCATGAGGAATGCAGCTGGCAAACGCCAGTCTGCTTTAACAAAAGCTGCGCGTTGTCCGCATTGACGCCGCTGCCGGCCAGAATTTCAATCTGACTGCCATAGTTTCGCTGCAGCCTCGCGATCGTTTCAATTCCCTGTTCCGCTTTCGCTTCCCCGCCGCTGGTCAGCACCCGGTCCACCTTCCAGTCGATCAGCTGCCGCATCGCGGCGTCGAAATCAACGGTGCAGTCAAACGCCCGATGGAAAACAAACTCCCTGCCATACTGGTGGGCCAGGTCAGCCATGGCCCGGGTTTGCGCGGCATTGATGGTGCGGTCGGCGTTTAATGCGCCGAAGGCCAGACCCGCCGCCCCATGCTTTAAAAGCAGTTCGGCGTCGGTCAATAAGATTTCAAATTCCGCGTCGGTGGTGCAGAAGCCTGCGCCCCGGCTGCGTACCATTGCAATGATCGGCAGCGACACGGCTTTTTTCGCCTGAATCAGATTGGCCAGCGTCGGCGTCAAGCCGCCCAAAGCCAGGGCGGAGTTCAGCTCGATCCGATCCGCGCCCCCGGCCTGAGCGGCCAGACAATCCTGCGCGCTTCCGCAGCAAATTTCTATTTTCGGTTTCATGCGTCGATTCTCCTTCTCATTCCTGTTACCCTCATTGTATCGAGATGAAGGAAGGAATGCAAGGTATCGGGTGATTCATGACGGACACGCTGTGGGCAGACCAATGAAAAGCAGAAGGAAGCCATGCCAATCCGGGACCGGCGCGGAGCGGCAGGTCTGGCAGTGTTTTGGCTTGCGCAGCAGAATTGCCGGGGAAGGTTTTGAATAAGAGGGAGGATCAGGGAAAAGTCGTGCGAGAAAACAAAGCCTCATGAAAAAGCAGGACATAAGGGAAAAGCAGGACATAAGGGAAAAGCAGGACATAAGGAATAAACAACTAAGGAGAAAACAACCAAGGAAAAAACAGGACATCAAGAACAACAGAATGTTAAAAAAGCTGAAAATCAAGAAAAAGCAGAATATAAAAAAGGCAGAAATCCAGCGCCTGCCAAGGCTTACCCGAAAGGGCCGCGCTGATTCTGCTTGATTTACTGTTTGTAACTAAATAAAGATAAGTGCCGATGCTCCCTTACCGGCTGATTTTCAAGCTCAGCCGCACCCCGTTTCCTGTCGGATTACGAACGCCCCGGTTAGAAAACCAGCCTGGATGATTTACTGAGCGTTCGGGTTGAGCGTGACGACGAACATGTCGCCAGTTTCATCATTGTCGAATTCCTCCAGATAGATCAACAGGAATTCCGGTTCCTCCGCCGGAACCTCAAAGACCAGCTTGTACGTCGCGGACTTGCCTTTGGACAGCTCAAATTCTTCCGGCATGACCGACTTGTCGTCAAGATTGACTAACGGATAGTACAATTCCTCCGTCGATTCCCAAGTCAGCATGAAATCCTGATCAAACATCGGCAGCGCTTCGCCGAAGGTGTTGGTTTCTTTCACGGTGATGCATAACAGCTGCATCCCCTCTTTTGCGGTATACCCGCCGAAGCTGTCGGTCAGCGCGGCGTCTTCAACGATGAAGTCGAAGAATTCGTTGCGCATCGTATCGCCAAGGTTGCCGTAATAAAGACCGTCTTCATCCTCGGAGTGCCGGGCGATGACGTTGCCGGTTTCTTTACTGGTGCCTCCGGAGCAGCCAGTGGTCAGTAATAAAGCGATTGTTAATAAAGCAGCAGCAAGTTTTTTCATAGTTCCTCCTCCATACCCGCAGATTTAGAATTTCCCTGATTTTAATCTGTGGTCTTGCGCTTTTATTCTACCTGATTTCGTTCATTTTTGGAACTTAAGATTTTCTCAATAAGGAAGGTTAGAGATAAAACAGACAACCGGCCAGCGCGCTGAGGATCAAAACGGGAATCGGACCCAGTTTTCCTTTGACGATCGCCGTCAGCGACAGCGCAAATAGAATCAGTGCCGTCCCGTTGAATTGCAGCGGCTGCTTCCATGAGGAAACCCCGCACAGCGCGATCAGAACAATCGTCGCGGCGGAGGCGGCGATCAGACCCACAGAAGCCGATTTCAACGTTTCAAGCAGATGCAATACCGCTTTCTGATCGCCGTTGCGGCTGAAAAAGCGCTGCAGCGCCAGACTGATCAAAATTCCGCACAGCACGCAGCCCCCGGTCGCCGCGATCGCCCCGGCCAGCCCGCCTAAACGCATGCCGACAAACGTCGAGGTGTTGACTGCCAGCGGACCGGGCGTCATCTGCGACAGCGTGATGATGTCGGTGAATTCCTGCAGCGTCAGCCACGGATGAACGACGACTGCCTGCTGCTGAATCAGAGGCAGGGTCGCATAACCGCCGCCGATGCTGAACAAACCAATTTTTAAAAAGGTGACAAACAAGTCCAGAATCAGATTCATGCCCTGTTCCTCCGTTGATTATTGATAAAACTGAGTACAAGCGAGATCCCCGTCCAGAACAAAAGCAGCGTCATCGCCGGGATTTCCAGGATAAAACCGCAGAAAAACGTGACGGGTAAAATTAAGCTGTGAAGCGTTTGCTTCTGCTTCAAGATCACAGCGCTCATCTCATAGACCAGCTGCACGATCAGCGCCGCAACCCCGGCTTCCATGCCTTTAAGGCAGGCATTGATGACCGGCTGGGTGCGGAAGGCATCATAACAGGAAGAAATCAGCGCCAGGATGATAAACGAAGGCATAACGGCTCCCACCGCACTGATCCAGGCCCCGGCCATGCCCAGCGTACGCCGGCCGGCCAGAACTGAGAGGTTGACAGCGATCGCACCGGGTGAGGATTGGGCAATCGCCGCCATCTCCAACAGTTCGGATTCCGTAAAGAGCTGTTTCTGCTGCACAAAGATCTTGCGGATCATCGGAATGACGATGTATCCGCCTCCGAACGTAAACGTACTGATATACAAATTGACGGCGAAAAGCCAGAGTCCGGTTTTCCATGATTTCATAAGTTTCACCCTCCGGATCTATTATCTGTAAAATAAAGGATGAAGTAAAATTGCAAAAATCTATGTTTTCCATTACTATTTAGTTATGTTAAAAAGACAGCGGCAAAATAGGACAACGTGCCGCAAAGGAGGGATCAGGATGACAATCCGGCAGTGGAAAGTATTTCGGGCCGTGGTCGAGCAGGGAAGCGTTACCCGGGCAGCGCAGATCTTATATATGAGTCAGCCGGCGGTCTCGCATGTGGTGAGTGAAATGGAGCAGCAGTTAGGCTACACGTTATTAGACCGGATCGGCCGTCACTGCAGGGTCAACGGACGCGGTATGCAGCTGTACCATAAGCTTGTTCCCATTCTCGAAGCGATTGAAGATCTTGAGCAAAGCACAGCTGATCTGGAAAAGCAGGCGCCATTACGGATCGGATCGAGCATTACGATCGCCAATATGTGGCTGCCTTCTCTGATAGCGCAGTTTCGTCGGCAATGTCCGAAGACGCCGGTGCAGGTACAGGTGGATCGGGCGAAGGAAATCGTCAGGAAAGTGCTGGCGAATGAAGTGGATCTGGGCTTTACCGAAGGAATATGCGAGGAAGAAAGCATCGTGAAGCTGCCATTTTCCCGCTATCGGCTGGCCTTTGTCTGCCGCCCGGACCTGCCGGCTGCCGGATTTGAAACGTTGAAGCTGGACCAGCTGGGGGATCAGGTGTGGTTATTGCGGGAGCCGGGCAGCGCGATCCGCGACAGTCTGGACAGTGCGCTGCGGCTGCGCCAGATCCAGGTCAAACCCGCCTGGGAAAGCGTCAATTCCCAAGTCCTGAAGCAAGCCGCGCTGGCCGGCTTGGGGATCGCATTATTACCCCGGCAGATGATTCGTTCACCCCTGGCGGCTGGCGAGCTGACGGAAGTAAAGATCGAAGGAATCGAATTGGAAAATCAGAACTGGATGATCTATCACCGCGATAAATTTGAATCGGAAGCGATTCGCTGCTGGAAACAATTAATCAAGCAAACTGAAAGGGAGAACGGCGATGAAGGAAGATTTTGAAGCGCTGGTGCTGGCGGTGATCAGCGAGATTCCCTATGGCCAGGTTGCCAGCTATGGCCAGATCGCCGAACTGGCCGGATATCCCCGCCATGGCCGGCATGTCGGCAAAGCCTGTTCGCATTCTGCGTTCTACGGCGATTATCCATGTCACCGTGTGGTCAACAGTCAGGGTCGGACAGCGCCGGGATGGGATGAACAGCGGTGCCTGCTGGAAGCGGAGGGCGTTGAATTTAAGCCCAACGGCTGCGTAGATATGGCAAAATATCAATGGCAGCTCCGGTAAAGGAGAGGAAGAAACAAAATGACGATAAAAAATGAAGGCTTGCGGGCCTATCCGAAGTTCTCGCTGTGCGGTCTGGCCTGCGGCTGCTGCACACTGTATCTGGGCGGTCATTGTCCCGGCTGCGGAGCGCCGGGCAGACCCCGCTGCAAGCTTTTGAAATGCGCCGCAGAACAGGGCGGGATTGAATATTGCAGCCAATGTGAACACTATCCCTGCAAGCTGATGTCCGCGATTGAGGATACCGTTTCATTTGTGACCTGCCATCACCGGCTGAAGGATCTGGATCAGTTGAAAAGGATCGGGCCTGCCGCTTTTGAAGCACAGATGGAACAGAAACTGGCAATCCTGGCGGAATTGCTGGAAGATTATAACGAAGGCCGCCGCAAAAGCTTTTATTGTCGGGCCGTGACGCTGCTTCCTTTGGCGGAGCTGGAAACGGTCATGACAAGATTGCGGTCGCTGGATCCGGCGATGCCAGTAAAGGAAAAAGCTGCCGCGGCGGTAAATCAGCTGCAGGCAGCGGCGCAGCGCCATGATATTCTCCTGAAACGAAATTTGAAGAAACCAGCTCAGGAGAAAACAGACGTTGAAAAGAAAGGGTGATTTATTTCATGATTCGAGAAATAGTAACGGATCCGATTCTGCTCAGCCGCCCCAGCCGGGAGGCAACGGACATGGATCTGGCCGTTGCGGCAGATCTGAAGGACACGCTGAGGGCGCATGCGGATCACTGCGCCGGGATGGCCGCCAACATGATCGGTCAGTCCGTCCGGATAATCGCGGTCTTTGTTGCGGATCAGCCGCTGGTGCTGATCAATCCGCAGCTCATCAAGACCGGCGGAAAAAAATATACGGCTGAGGAAGGCTGTTTATCGCTGCCGGGAACGCGTCAGGCGCAGCGCTTTGAAAAGCTGCAGCTGCGCTATCAGGATGAACAGGGCCGGATCAAGCAACGGACGTTCAGTGGTTTTACCGCGCAGGTGATTCAGCACGAATTGGATCATTGCGAAGGCATTTTGATTTAAATCAGAAGGAAATAAGGAAAATGGCAAAATTACGAAAAATGTTGGGCGATGTCAATTCGCCAGAATGCATCGCAATGATGCGGCTGATCGAAACTCAGAGTGAAACCACACTGGCGCGCTGGTCTCTTGGGTATGTTGAAAGCAGGATCTTGCCGATCTATCAGAAAAAAGCCGGCGGGGATAACCGGCTGGCTGCGCTGATTCAGGCGTGTCAAATGGTTGTGCAGCAAAATCAGCCGGGAAAGACAGGAAAACCGTGGATTCAGGAAGCCGGCCAGATCGCCCGGGAAACACCAGATCCGATCACTCAGGCCGCTGCCCGCGCGATCGCCGCGGCCTGCGGCACACTGACCACGCCGACCAATGCGCTGGGATTTCTGTTCTATGCGGCCGCGGCCCTTGTCTATGATCAGGGACTGGATTTGCCTGCGTCTGAAATGGAGGAGCTGACCCGTCAAATCTGGCAGGATGCGCATGCTTCGCTTTCAGCCCAATCCGTCAAGGACGAACCCTGTCCGGCAAAAATTCAGTGGCATTGTTAGGCTGAATCTGCGCAATCCTTATAATTTAAAAAAATCGACATGGAAAGCAGCATCGCAAAAAGATGCGCGCCTGCATACTTTGAGAAAGAAGATAAAAAGCTGTGGTCATCAATCAGGCAGGAATCAGCCGGAGCGACCATAGCTTTTTTTATGGACACTGTACAAGGAAACAGTACAAGGACACTGCACAAGAACACTGCACAAGGACACTGCACAAGGACACAGTACAAGAAAATCAAATCCGTTTGCGAATTGTTTGGAAATTATGCCTCGTTTAGATAAGCGGCGACAATTTCACAGGTATAGGCTTTGTGGTAATCGCGGTTTGGATAACTTGCGTTCTCCACGGCTTTGTCGATAAACTCAGCGTCGCTGACTTCCATCGTCGCCAGCTTCTTCAGAACCAGCACCAGACGCGCCTGATCAATGCACGGCGCCCCATTGAGCAGAGTTGTCGTATAGCCGACATGCGCCAGCTTATCCTCATCTTTGCCGCTGGCTTTGCCCAGATACGCCAGCTTTTCCCGTTGATCGTTGTCGAAGAACGCCAGCGAGAAGCCGTTTTCCCGTTCGATCAGCGGGTAGGTGTGACGCTGCGGCCGAACGTACACGGTGACCACCGCTTTGTTCCACAGCCAGCCCATCTGAACCCAGTTGACGGTCATGCCGTTGACCTTGCCCTCGTCCTGAACTGTCAGCACGGCCCAGTCGTTATGGATCAGGGAAATCAGATTCCGATCCAGTTTTTCAATCTCAATTTTTTTCATGCTTTCACCTCAATTTCTATTGTATTCCCGAATCATTGAAAATGGCAGTGAAACGATGTTTCTGAAAGTGGTTTCAAATGTGCTGCGTTCCTTGATGAAAGAATTTATATCTTGTCAAGGAACATCCTGGAATGCGCGGATTAAGCAGTTCATTCCCCGATTTGTTTGTGTTACAATAACAAACAGAAAGGGCTTAGGAGTATGCGAGAAATTGAAGTCAAAGAAATACAGGAAATCGTAAGGGACTGCTGCAGCGGCATCGCCTTTGAATATCCTGACGACGTGATGGCGAAACTGGTCACCTATGCCGAAAAGGAAGACAAACCCAGGGCCAAACAGGCGCTGGCGCTGTTAATGGAAAACGCTGAGCTGGCCAGGACGAAGCGGCTGCCGATCTGCCAGGATACCGGGATGGCGGTCGTGTGGCTGACGATCGGCCAGGATGTTCACTTTACCGGGGGATCGATAAAGGACGCGGTCAACAAGGGCGTAGAAGAAGCCTATCAGGGAAGCTACCTGCGCAATTCCGTGGTCAGCGATCCGGTGTTTGAGCGGAAAAATACGCTGACCAACACTCCGGCGGTGATCTACACGGAGATTGTGGAAGGCGATCAGGTCGTGATCGAATGTGCGGCGAAGGGCTTCGGCTCGGAGAACTGCTCGCGCATCAAAATGTGCAAGCCGGCCGAAGGCGTCGAAGGCGTCCGGGATTTCATCCTGGAAACCGTCAAGCTGGCCGGCCCGAACGCCTGTCCGCCGATGGTCGTCGGCGTCGGTGTCGGCGGGACGATGGATTATGCCGCCTACCTGGCTAAGCGGGCATTAGTCCGGCCTTTGGACAGTGAGAATGAGAACGAACAATACCGCCAGCTGGAACGTGAATGCCTTGAACAGATCAATCAGCTCAACATCGGACCGATGGGGCTGAAGGGCCGCACGACGGCGCTGAAGGTCAACATCGAATGGTTTCCGACGCACATCGCGGGCATGCCGGTGGCGGTCAACATCAACTGCCATGTAACCCGGCATAAAAAGGTGGTGCTGTAATGAAGAAAATTCAACTGCCGTTAACGATGGAAGACCGCCGGTCCCTGCGCGCAGGGGAACAGGTGCTGTTAAGCGGCGTGATCTATACGGCGCGGGATGCGGCGCACAAACGGATGAAGGAGCTGCTGGACGCCGGAGCACCGCTGCCGTTTGATCTGAAGGATCAGATTATTTATTATGTTGGTCCGACCCAGACGCCGCCGGGGATGACCTTCGGCAGCGCCGGCCCGACCACGGCGACGCGCATGGACGTCTATACCCCGCAGCTGCTGGATCTGGGCCTGGCCGGCATGATCGGCAAGGGCAAGCGCAGCGACGCGGTCAAGCAGGCAATCATCCGCAATCAGGCGGTCTATTTCGCCGCGGTTGGGGGAGCCGGGGCGTTGTTAGGCCTACGCGTGAAAAAAGCCGAAACGATCGCGTTTGAGGATTTACAAAGCGAAGCGATCCGGCGGCTGGAGGTCGAGGATTTCCCGGTCTTCGTCTGTTTCGACAGTCAGGGAAACGATCTGTACGCTGAGGATTTTGAATGATCGCCGTCAGCGCCTGTCTGGCGGGAAGGGCCTGCCGCTATGACGGCAAGGCCAATACCGTGCAAGCGCTGAAGGCAATGGTGGAACGCGGGGAAGCCGTGCCGATCTGTCCGGAAGTGCTGGGCGGACTGGGAATCCCGCGCGAACCGTGCGAACGCCAGGGCTGTCAGATTTGCACGCAGTCCGGCAGGGACTGCACTGCCGAGTACCGCAAGGGTGCGGAAGCCGCGCTGGCGCTGATTCAGGAACATCACATCACGCTGGCGGTGCTGAAAGCTAAAAGTCCCTCCTGCGGCAAAGGCTTGATTTATGATGGAAGTTTTACCCGCACGCTGACGGAAGGTCATGGTTTGACAGCCGAGCTGTTCATCCGCAACGGCGTCCGGGTATTCACAGAAGACGAGTGGCAAGAAGAAAAGGAGAATTCACAAAAAGCATGAACGCAACAGAACAAACCCCGGAACAGTTCCGGTGGGAACATGATTCACTGGGCGAAATCGAAGTCCCGAAGGAGGCCCTCTACGGCGCGCAGACACAGCGGGCCATGACCAATTTCCAGATCACCGGCCGGCGGATGCATACGCAGATGATCCGCTCGATCGGCAAGGTCAAAAAAGCCAGCGCCTACTGCAACAACCAGTGCGGATTTCTGGATGATGAACGTCTGAGGTATATCACGGAGGCGTGCGACGAGGTCATCGCCGGCAAGCTGGATCAGTGGTTTATCACCGACTGCATCCAGGGCGGGGCGGGCACGTCGTTTAACATGAACGCTAACGAAGTCATCGCCAACCGGGCTGCGCAGCTGGCCGGCCGCGAGATCGGCGTCTACGATTATATCCATCCGAACGATCACATCAACTTCGGTCAGTCGACTAACGACGTCTTCCCGACCGCCGGCCGTCTGACGGCGCTGGCGTTGGTTGAGGTGCTGTTGGGCGAATTGACCGAGCTGCAGCATTCCCTGCTTAAAAAAGCGAAGGAATTCGACGGTGTGATCAAGATGGGCCGCACGCACCTGCAGGACGCCGTTCCGATTCGTTTAGGTCAGGAATTTCACGCTTATGCGACGATGGTCGGCCGCGATATCAAGCGGATCCGCGTCGCCTTCAATGATCTGAAGGCCGTCAACATGGGCGCGACGGCTGTCGGCACAGGCTTGAATGCTGATGAAAAATACAAGAAGATGATCGTACCGGTGCTTTCAGAAATCAGCGGGATCACGCTCAGCTCCGCCAAGGATCTGGTCGACGGCACCCGCAACTGCGATACGCTGGCGTTTGCTTCCGGCGCGCTGAAGGTGCTGGCGGTCAATCTGTCCAAGATGTGCAACGATTTGCGGATGATGGCCTCCGGGCCGAAAGCCGGCTTAGCGGAAATCAAGCTGCCGGACCGGCAGCCGGGCAGCTCGATCATGCCGGGCAAGGTCAATCCGGTCATCGCCGAGGTCTGCAACCAGGCCTGCTTCAACGTCATCGGCAACGATGTGACGATCGCCAAGGCGGCGGAAGCCGGCCAGCTGGAGCTGAACGTCTTTGAGCCGGTGCTGTTTAAGAATCTGTTCGAGTCGATTGAGATTATGGCTAACGCCTGCCATACGCTCAGAATCAACGCGATCGACGGCATCAAGGCGAATAAGGAAAACTGCCTGTTCTTCGTCGAACGCTCGGTTTCCCCGATCACAGCCTTTGCCCCGCATATCGGCTACGCCAACGCCAGCCGGATCGCCAAGCAGGCGCTGATCGAAAACCGCACGCTGCGCGAGGTGCTGCTGGAAAGCGGACTGATCACCGAACACGACCTGGAAATCATCATGGACGTTCAGGAAATGACCAAGCCGGGCATTCCGGGCAAGAAACGTTTAGCCAAGAATAAGAAGAAAGAAAAAGTGGAGGGATAACACAATGACTGTTTATGAAGACGCACTGAAACTGCACGAACTGCACCATGGCAAATTATCCATCGAACCGAAGGTTCCCTGCGAAACGCCGGAAGATCTGACGCTGGCCTACACGCCGGGCGTCGCTCAGCCGTGTCTGGAAATCAACAAAGATCCGGAAAATGCCTACCGCTATACCGGCAAGGGCAACACTGTTGCGGTTGTCACCGACGGCACCGCGGTGCTGGGCTTAGGCGATATCGGCGCGGTCGCCGGTCTGCCGGTCATGGAAGGTAAGGCGTTATTGATGCACCGCTTCGCCGGGCTGGACGCGTTCCCGATCTGCGTGGATTCCAAGGATCCGGAAGACATCATCAAGGTCTGCAAGCTGATTTCCCCAGGTCTGGGCGCGATCAATCTGGAAGACATCAGTGCTCCGCGCTGCGTGGAGATCGAACGGCGTCTGATTGAAGAACTGAACATCCCGGTTTTCCATGACGATCAGCACGGCACGGCGATCGTCGTGCTGGCGGCACTGATCAACGGTCTGCGGTTAACAGGCAGAAAGCCGGAAGACATGAAGGTCATCATCAACGGTGTCGGCGCGGCCGGCAGCTCGATTATCAAGATGATGTACAACTACGGTTTCAAGAACATTCTGGCGTTTGATTCCAAGGGCGTATTGCATCCGGATAAAAAGGACAGCTACAACCCGCTGAAGCAGGAGCTGCTCGAATACACCAATCTGCATGGCGAAAGCCCGGCAGACCTGAAGGCGGCGTTAGTCGGCGCGGATGTGTTTATCGGTGTTTCCAAGGGCAACCTGTTGACGAAGGAAGACATCGCCACGATGAACAAGGACTGCTTCATCGTCGCTTTAGCGAACCCGACACCGGAAATTGATTACTATGAAGCGAAAAAGGGCGGAGCGCTGATCGCCGCGACCGGCCGTTCCGATTTCCCGAACCAGGTCAATAACCTGTTAGCCTTCCCAAGCATTTTCCGCGGGGCTTTAGACGCGAAAGCGACCCGGATTACCGAGGATGTCAAGATTGCGGCCGCTCAGGCGATCGCCGATCTGATTCCGGCGGAAGAGCTGACGGAAGAATACATCATTCCATCGCCGTTTGATTCCCGCGTCGTCCCGGCCGTTTCCAAGGCGGTCAGAGAAGCCTGCATCAAGAGCGGTTATATCCGGAAATAAGTTCTGTGTTTCAAGTCCTGGTTGTAAGCTGAAGTCAGAAAGTGGGGGAAATGCGTATGAGCTATGATTTCACAACCCGAATTAACCGACAGCCCCAGAATTCCAGCAAGTGGAAAGGGATGCGTAAGCAAAACCCGGAAGTGCCGGAAGGAATCGTTCCGTTTTCCGTCGCGGATATGGAATTAATGAATCCGCCGGAGATCATTGAAGGTCTGAAACAGTTTCTCGATCACCGGATCTTAGGCTATACCGACGCCGGTGAGGATTACTACACGGAAACGGTGAACTGGATGCAGCGCCGCCATCATTGGACTATTGAAAAAGAGTGGCTGGTTCTGCTTCCGGGCGTCGTCACGGCCATCAACGTCGCCGTCCGCGCGTTTGTAAAACCGGGTGAAAAGATTGCGATCCTCACACCGGTCTACTATCCGTTTAAAAAGACGATTGAAGCCTGCGGCTGCACGGCCGTGACCAGCAGTCTGATCAATCAGGAAGGCGTATATTCGATCAATTTTGACGATCTGGAAGCCAAGCTGGCCGATCCGGAAGTGAAAATGTTGATCTTCTGCAGTCCGCATAATCCGATCGGCCGCGTCTGGACGAAGGCGGAGCTGATGCGGGTTGGCGAACTGTGTCTGAAACACGACGTGCTGATTGTTTCCGATGAGATTCATTTCGATCTGATTCTGCCGGGTCATGAACATACCGTCTTCGCTTCGTTATCGCCGGAATTGAGCGACCGCATGATCGTCTGCACGTCGGTCTCGAAGACGTTCAATCTGGCAGGGATGCAGTGCTCGAATATCGTGATTCCCAACGCTGAGCTGCGAGCAGCCTACAAGGCTACGATGAGCAGTTATATCAACGGTCATCTGAACATCATGGCCTATGAAGCAGCGACACTGGCATATCGTCATTGCGAGGGCTGGCTGGACGAACTGTTAGACTTGTTGGAAACCAACCGCAAAACGGCTGTTGAGTTCTTCGCCAGCCATTTCCCGAAGGCGATTGTATCTCCGCTGGAAGGAACATATCTGTTATGGGTGGATCTGCGGGCTTATTTCGCGGATCAAAACGAACAGGAAGAATTCATGACAAAGAAAGCGCTGTTGTTCTTGGACGAAGGGTATTTGTTCGGCGAGGAAGGCAGCGGCTTCGAGCGGATCAACCTGGCTTGTCCGACGTCTTTGTTGGAAGAGAGTCTGGCCCGGATGGCGCAGGCTTACGAAAAGGACTCCGCCGCCGCATAAGCGGACTTTCCTGATCGGATAGCATTTCACCGTAATATTAGATAATCGTAAAAAAGTGGCTTTATCGAATGAAACCGGCCTCTCGCTTCAGGGAGGCAGAGCGGACATTGTTGGAGCCGCTTTTTTGTTTTCCTGCCGGAGGGAGGGCAGGAGATTACCTTCAAGGAGTAAACATTGAAAATAGTTTCATTACTTTCTTCAAAATTTGTTAATATTTATCAAATTTCACCGAAATGAGCGGGGCTTTTTCAAAAAAACCGCAATATTAGAAGTGATGGGAGATGAAAGAAATGATC